>DHQK01000240.1 GCA_002411085.1 Marinilabilia sp. UBA5340
AATTTGGTGACTAATTATTTAGAAAACTGATAGCGTAACATGTAATTTTTTCTAAATGAACGTTTTATGCCATCACAACTCAACATCAAAGCTTCTTTTATCGGACTATTGCATTTTGGTAAAATTCAAAGAAATTAATCAAAGAAAGACTCTACCTCGTTTTTCACTTTCTTAAATTCCTTCTCGATATCTTTCCTGGCTTTGTCCCACTCTTCTTCTGACTTCTTATCCAGCTCTTTTAGCTTCTTTTCAAGCTTATCAGCTTCCTGTTCCAGGCTGTGAAGTTTGTTCTTTAAGGTCTCATTATCCTGCGCATCATTAAGTTTCTGTCTGAGTTCTTCCGCTTTACGGTCGATGTCGTCCAAAACTTCATCAGCCTTGGATTTAAAATCGCTTTTTTCTGTTTCAAATAAATCGGTAATAGCAGTCCCAACTTCGTTTAATTCCTCTTTTAATTCCTGATAACTCTCTTGTGTCGCGGTTGCAGATTCCTTGTCATCCTTCTGTTTTTGAGCTAAATTACAAGCAATAAGACTCATACTCAAAACCGAAATAATTCCGAATACAAATAATGTCCTTTTCATAATAACTCATTTTGGGGGTTATTCAATTGTTAAGAAATACACATCAAAAATAAGACTTTACCTCTTACTATTGTTCAAAAGAACATCCGGTGAATGAAGAATTCTCATAAACGACAATACAATTCCAAACCTTCGTATATTTGACATGTTTATTACCAATAATGAAAAGACGCTTATGAGATATACACTATTTGCATTTCTTTTTTGCTGGATAACCCAGCTCGCTGCTGGAAGGCAAACTGACGTTACGCACCTGGGGGTAGTGAATCTCACTGTGAGAAATATTGAAAAAATCACCTTTTTGGAGGAGCAGGGAATTTTGCTCTTCGATAGTCTTTTGGTCACCGGCTACCTCCACTCAGCCAATACAACTGAGATTGAAAAAGTAAAACAATACCTAATAGAGCAAAAAATCGACTTCATAAGAATTGAAACCATAAAAGGCGAAGTATCGCTCGACAGTCTCTTTGTTCCCAACAAATGGAGTCCCCAGTTTAATGAGGTTTTTACCGCCACCGATGGACTTATTTTTTTGGGAGGCGATGATATTCCACCAGCTGTTTATGGAGAAAGCACCTTCATTACAACGAGCATCATTGATAGAACACGAAATTGGGAACTTTCACTCATGTTTCACCTGATTGGAGGAAATCAAAACAAGAAAATTACGCCATTACTGGATAAAAAACCTGATTTCCCTATTCTTGGCGTTTGTTTGGGGATGCAGATTATGAATGTAGCCGCAGGGGGCTCTCTCTATCAGGATATCCCGATACAAATTTACAAGAAACAGTTTTGCGAAGAGGTAGCCGCTATGCCCCAGGCACAGCAACACAAAAACTATTTGTATGGAATTAACAACAACGACGATAAAACCTCCTACATCGCATTTCATCAAATCTCCCTTACAGCCGAAAGCTTTCTGAAAGGCCCCGGCTACAAATCAAAAATATGTGTGCCGAGTGTTCATCATCAAGCAGTAAAACAAACGGGTCAGCATCTCAAAACTGCAGCTACATCAATAGATGGAAAAGTAGTAGAAGCATTACAGCATTCCCAATACCCAAATGTTTATGGAATTCAGTTTCACATCGATTTCCCTGAATTATTTGCTCCGGATGCCCGGTTTCAGATGAAACCAAATCATTTTTATCAAATACCCAAAGAGGACCAATCTTTTTACAAAGCGCTGTGGCTGGACTTCTCAAAACGTCTGCATCATTCATCGCACAAGTGATTCCGGCTCCTTTTGTGAATAAAAAGAATCTGTAAAGCTAAAATTATGGTCTTCCTCCAGCTGCCTGGCAATATCAGGCATGGAGGCAGGAGATATAAAGCCATTCATCAAGGCATGACGGGCTGCATCTTCGGTATTATCAATCAGCAACATGGGAATGTTCAGTTTTTCCATTTCACGTGCGATCTCTAATGTTTGTCTGTTTTTATGCGCCTTCCCAATGCAGCGGATATAGACAGCTTTTACCCTTTCCGGACATTCTCTGGCCGCTTGCAGATAGAGTGAGGGATCACGTTGTCCACTGTCTCCGATCAAAACAAATTCCAAATCAGGAAAAAAAGAAAACAAAAAACGTATTTTCTCTAGTTTATGCTCATGATTGCCCCCACCCGATTTCCAGAACTGAAAAATACTGTGTTCAAGCTCCTGCAACATTAAGGGACCGGCAGGAATATTCCGAAAATCGAAAAAATCAACAAGCAAATCATATAAATTCCATTCACTACTGGAAACATAAAAAACAGGATTGGGTAACTTTTGCCCTTCATGCCCTTTTCGAAGGGCCCGATAAAAAGCAGCAACCCCTTCAAACGGCACTCGTGTACGGGCATTTTTGAACAACATCAGCTTCAACTTCTTGAGGGTTTGTGTGGAGTGAGAAACCATCACGGTATCATCGATATCAGAAACCACCCCCATTGATTTTTTCTGAGCAACCATAAGTACTTTTCCAACAGCCGATATTTTCCCCTGATTCTCCACCACCTCATCCAATAACTCAAACGTGGCATTTTCAAATTGATGATCAATAGCAAGAGTTTCCCGAAAACGAAAAAAACAATGAAACAGCCCCAGCTCATCGGTTTCAACCACTTCGGATTTCCCCTTGAATGTCACTCTTACTCTGACTCCACTTATTTCATCACTCACGTACCTTTTGAACATGGCCAGCATATTCAGGGTGAAGCGCTGCCCTGGCTTTGGCTTGTCCAGACCTTTATCTTCCATTACATTACCGGACACATAGGCTTCCCTCCCGTTGCAAAATCCCATATAAGGTTCAATGGTTGGAACACCCAGCCACCCCAGGCGCTTTTTGACCCAAAGACGTGCACGCCGGAAAGGACTGCCGGCTTTTCGAAGAATGTAACGGAAAGTTTTGGTAATAATGGGCATCAGAAAATTACTTTTTATATCTTTAAAGGACAGAACCCTTTATTTGTTTAATCCTGCCTTTACAAATCAAACTGGTTCTTCAGCACAGATTTATCAAATTTAATGAATTCCGGTCTGAACAGAATAGAAATTATCCGGTTTTAAGCAAAAAGCGATAATGAACAAGCAACGAATAATTTTATTTATCATCAATCCTGTCTCCGGAAATAATCGTAAACATGATATCCAGGCGGAACTTAAGCGGTTATGCAATAAATATGAATTGTCTCCTGAATTTATGGAGACCTCGGGACAAAACGATGCTTCAAAAATTGCAGAAGCCATTAAAACGCACTATCCAGATACAGTGGTAGCGGTAGGTGGCGACGGAACAGTAAATCTGGTTGCCTCGCAGTTGATTGGCACCGATATCAAACTGGGCATCATTCCGACTGGTTCGGCCAACGGGATGGCTTTTGAGTTAAATATCCCCAACGGACTGGGGCAGGCTTTGGGGATAATTGCCAGAGACAAAGTACGAAATATTGATCTTCTCTGTATTAATAAAAACCATTTATCTATCCACCTCAGTGACCTGGGCATGAATGCCCGGATTATTAAACGATTTGACCAGGAAAAAATCCGTGGCCTCTATGGTTATGCGCGTCAGTTTTTCAAAGAATTAAAATCCCCCTCCCGTTTCAGATGCATCATTGAATGCGGATCCAGAAAGGTAAGAAAATACAAAGCCGTAATGGTGGTAATGACCAATACCCACTTCTTTGGAACCGGGGCCGTCGTCAATCCTACAGGAAAAATAGACGATGGGAAATTTGAGATTATCGTGATCAAACCCTATCCCTGGTATTATATTTTTCACATGTTCGTGGCTTTTTTTACCGGCAACATTCACCGCCTCAGACATGTAAGAATTATTTCGTGCAAAAACGCAAAAATAAAAATGCGTCCGGCACAGGATCTACAGGTTGACGGAGAACCTACCGGGGAATTCAACAATCTGAAAATCTCCGTTCTGCCAGGCGCAATACGGGTAATTTTCAACAATCAGGAGAATCACCTTTTTGTCAAATCCTGACAACAGGCAGGCAGCAGGCATCCTTTTACCAAGATGGGAAAATATTGAAATCCACCAATTCCGGAATCATTCAAAAACATTTCTTCATGGAGCTATCGGAAGCCATTCTTTATTTTATTCTCGCTACTATCACTATAGGCATTGCAGGCACGATGCTTGCCCGGGAAGCCGATCGACTGGCAGACATCACGGGTATTGGAGAAGCTTTGTTTGGTGCTCTTTTTCTGGGGGGAACCACTTCTTTACCAGGCATCATCACCTCAGTGATTGCTGCGGCCAACGGTCATCCTCAACTGGCTGTCAGCAATGCCATTGGGGGGATTGCTGCTCAGACATTGTTCCTCTCAATTGCTGACATATCCTACCGAAATGTAAATCTGGAACATGCAGCCGCTTCTTTTGCCAATCTCATGCAGGGGGTCTTGCTTCTGGGGCTGCTGGCATTTTTGCTGATCGGAATATCAGGTCCTGATACATCCCTTTTTCATGTTCATCCCGTTTCTGTTTTACTGATCGTCTTTTACATTCTTGGAACCAAACTGGTGAGCAGAGCCAAAGATCGCCCCATGTGGATTCCGAGAATGACCAGACAAACAATTGAAGATACTCCCGACAAAAAAAATCTTCAGCCCAAATATCCGCACATCATCTACCTGAAATTTATCATGCTCGCAGCCATTGTTGCTACCGCAGGATTTTTCATAGCGCGCTCAGGAATTGCCATCTCCAAACAAACCGCCCTTTCAGAGGGATTTGTGGGAATGCTTTTCACTGCAATAGCCACTTCTCTTCCTGAATTGGTTGTCTCTCTTGCTGCGGTAAGGCAAAAAGCACTCACCCTTGCAGTGGGAAATATTATTGGAGGTAACAGCTTCGATATTCTCTTTGTGGCATTCGCTGATATAGCTTACAATAAGGGAAGCATTTTGCATGCCATCGCATCAAACCAGATTTTTATAATTGCCCTGACGATGCTCCTAACAGCTGTGTTGATATTGGGGCTTCTGCACAGAGAAAAAAGAGGAATCGCGAAAATTGGCTGGGAAAGTTTGATGATTATCCTGTTGTATCTGGGGGGCAATCTTTGGCTGTTTTTTGCATAATTTTTTTATATTTGAGAGAACCATAAATCGATAGACAAAATACCATGACAAAATCAAATCCCAAGCCGGTTTTTGGCGACCAAAATGATTTTTTTGAAGAAGTAAAAGGCAGAAAACCTGCCCTGTTTTTAGACTATGACGGAACACTAACCCCAATTGTCAGTCGGCCCGAAGATGCACAAATCAGCCAGGAAATGAAAGATCTGCTGGCACAACTGGCAGAAAAATATACTGTTGCCGTTATTACCGGCCGCGATATGGATGATGTAAAAAAACTTGTAGGGCTTGAAAACCTGGTATATGCCGGGAGTCACGGATTCAGAATATCCGGTCCCGACGGACTTTACAAAGAACATGAAAAGACCTCTGTTCTGCTTCCCGAATTGAACATCATAGAAAAAGAACTGATGGAACTCCAGAAAAAATACAAGGGAGTTCAGATTGACCGGAAACGCTATGCCATTGGTGTTCATTACCGCAATGCCAAAGATGAAGAAATTAATGATATCCTCTCTGATTTCGAAGAGGTATTGGCCAAAAATCCCGGTTACAAAAAAGGAACGGGCAAGAAGATTGTAGAAATAAAACCTGATCTTGACTGGCACAAAGGAAAAGCAGTGCTCTGGATCTTACAGGAACTGGGCCTGGCAGCAGATGATTCCGTAATTCCGGTTTACATTGGTGATGACGACACCGATGAAGATGCTTTCGAAGCCCTGGAAACTGATGGAATTGGCATCGGTATTATGGTAGAACACAGCGGTAACCCAACCCACGCTTCCTATACGCTAAAAGATGTGGATGAAGTTGCAACGTTATTCAAAAAGCTATTGTAGTTTTTCAGACAGAAGTTATAGAGGCAGAAGGCAGAAGTAAAAAAATGCAAGATTATTTTCTGTAATTTTGAGAAAAAATGCAAAAAGTCCGTTATTCATTATTGATTTTCGGAATCATTATTCTGATTGCCGATGTAGCCTCGGTTAATTTCAACAACCTTAGCTGGTCAGAGAACTGGTTGAACTATCTTATTTTTATTGCATTGACCGCAACATTGCTTTCTGTAATTCAGTCGATTCGTTCAGCTGAGAAATCGGAAAACAAGAATTCCTGAAAATTATCCTAAAAATTCACCTGCGATAAAGGAGTTGTCCCAAAAGTCCAATTTTGATATCATTCTGAGCTTGTCGAAGAATCTGTTCACTTAAAAGACAGATGTTTAGTTATTATCCAGGGAGCT
>DHQK01000274.1:0-7220 GCA_002411085.1 Marinilabilia sp. UBA5340
TTGCTTTGAGTGTCCCAAACCATGGAAACATCTGCGAAAGCGAGAATTTGGCTTCCTGAGGCCCCAGCCGGGTCTCCACCGGTGAGATGAAGTACCCGAATGAGAATGTGGGATCGGGAAGCGAACTCACCTGAGGGATCTTTTGAAGGGCCGCTTCAAATGTCTTGTATTTGGCCTGCAAACCCGGATTGTTCTCGGCTGCAGTGCGGAAATAGTCCTCCAGGGATTGGGCGCGTGTCCCACTTAATCCAATTAGAACTAATACCACTATTATTATTGATTGTTTTAATCTCATATTGTTGTTCTTTTTGTTGGTCTATGGTTGTTTTTCCTGTTCTGGATTGGTGATTATTCCTGCAATCGACGCAAGATCTTGCGTCTCTACAATTTCACCATTTTATCCTTCAACCATTTCAGCTTTGTGCCTTTTTACCTTTTCTTCCTCCCTCAAACTATACAACACAGGCACAATGAAATACGTTATTGCCGCCGCAATCATCCCTCCAAATGCCGGGATGGCCATTGGCACCATGATATCGGAGCCTTTTCCGGTGGATGTGAGTACCGGAAGCAACGCAATAATTGTTGTTGCTGTGGTCATCACTGCCGGACGAATACGACGCAGGCCTGCATCCACAATGGCTCCACGAATGGCACCAATGCTTTCGGGTTTATGGCGACGGAAACTCTGATCCAGGTAAGTTCCCATAACAACTCCATCGTCGGTGGCGAGTCCGAACAGGGCTATGAAGCCCACCCAAACGGCCACACTGAGGTTGATGGTTTGCATCTGAAACAGTTCTCGCAAATTGGTACCAAAGACCGGGAAATTCATGAACCAATCCTGTCCGTAAAACCAGAGCAGTATAAATCCGCCGCTGAAAGCCATGGCAATACCGGTAAAGATCATCAGTGAGGTGGTCACCGACTTAAATTGGAAATACAAAATCAGGAAGACAATGATCAGCACCACCGGAACGATGATAGACAGCCGTTTCTCGGCTCTTATCTGGTTTTCATAGTTTCCGGAGAATTTATAGCTTACACCGGCCGGTACCTTCAGCTCTCCGCTGTCGATTTTGGCCTGAATAGCATTCTGTGCATCGTTTACCACATCCACTTCGGCAAATCCTTCACGCTTGTCGAACAGCACATAGCTGGTGAGAAACGTTTCTTCACTCTTGATCATTTGGGGTCCCCGGACATATTCCACATCCACCAGCTGATTTAACGGAACCTGTGCTCCGGTGGGGGTGGACATCAGAATCTTACCCAATGATTCGGGGTCTTCCCGCAGTTCCCTGGGGTAACGCACCCTTACCGGGAACCGCTCCCTGCCTTCAACGGTGGTCGAAATCTTCATCCCGCCAATGGCCGTTTCGATGGTTTGCTGCACGTCCTCCACATTCAAACCATATCTTGAAATAGCGTTACGATCGATGTTCAGATGTATGTATGGCTTCCCGATGACACGGTCGGCAAAGGCTGCTTCGGCTTTTACCGAGGGCACCTCTTTCAGGATAGATTCCAGTTTCATACCAAACGCCTCAATGGTTTTGAGGTCGGGGCCATAAACCTTGATCCCCATGGGGGCCCGCATTCCGGTTTGCAGCATCACCAAACGGGTTTCGATGGGCTGCAACTTTGGTGCGGATGTGACACCGGGTATTTTCGTGGCTTTCACTATTTCGTCCCAAATATCATCGGGGCTCTGAATCTTCTCACGCCAGTTGCGGAAGAACAGCCCGTCTTCATCGGGAATCAAATCGGCTTTGGTGATGCCTTTCTCAAGTGCTTCCTGATTGGTCAAAGTGTCCCCTTGACTGGTGATGAAACGGTCTTCATTATCGGTGCGGAACCTCGTACGGTGGCCGCGCTCATCCAGCGCATATTCGGGTTTGTAGTTTATTACATTTTCGTACATAGATACCGGCGCAGGGTCGAGTGCTGATTCCACACGTCCCAGTTTTCCAACGGTCAGTTCCACCTCAGGAATGCTGGTGACCAACATATCGAGCTGCTTCAATACCTTCAGGTTGTATTCCATTCCCGAGTGAGGCATGGATGTGGGCATCAGCAGGAAACTTCCCTCGTCGAGCGATGGCATAAATTCTTCGCCAATGCCGGGGAAGGAGTGGGTCAGACCTGACCACACCGTGGTGGTACGGACATTCCATCCGAGCTGATCAAAACCTTTGGCGATGAATCCAAACATGGTGTTAAAGCCCAGCCAGACAGTTACTCCGACTACTATCAGGAATCCCGGGATGGCCAGAAATATGCGTTTGTGTTCGAGCGTCCATCGCAAAATGGGTTTGTAAAATTTCTCCAATAGGATAAAGAATCCCAGAATGAGTGCGACCATCAGGGCCACAAACAGGATGTTGGTAAACGTGCTTTTGGCCGGTCCCAGCGGTAGCCAGTAGGTGGACAGAATCCAGATAACTGCCAACACTGAAATGATCAATGCCGAATGTTTCAGCAGGTAGTGGTACCACTTATTATCTTCACGAGAGGACACATTGTAATGTTGGCTCGCCCATCCGGTGATACCGAAAAGCAGCAATACTGTGCCGCCCCATTCAGCGCCAAAAATTAGTGCCACTAATCCAACCACTGCCAGTGCCACATTGCCCCATTTGGAAACATTGCGGTTTTTGATTCGGAATCCGAAAAACCAGTGTGCCAGAGTAGGAAGAATCAGCAACGAAACCAATAAAGCAGCAACCAGCGCAAATGTTTTGGTGAATGCCAGCGGGCCAAACAATTTTCCTTCGGCAGCCTGCATGGTAAACACCGGAATGAAACTAACGATGGTAGTCGATACTGCTGTCAGGATGGCTGAAGAAACTTCCGACGCACCCTTGTAAACAGTGGTGATTAGCTTCTGTTCGGGCGGTGCTTCTTCAATATTTTTGATCACGTTCTCGGACAGTATAATCCCCAAATCGACCATCGTACCAATGGCAATGGCGATTCCCGAAAGGGCTACGATGTTGGCGGTTATTCCAAAGTAACGCATCGCGATGAACACCATCAGCACGGCAATGGGCAGTAATGCTGATATCATTACGGAAGCCCTCAGGTTGTAAATCATCACAATAATAACAAGTATGGTGATGAGTATTTGTAGTGAGAGTGCAGTTTCAAGTGTTCCAAGAGTTTCATAAATCAGTCCTGACCGGTCGTAGAAAGGCACAATGGTTAGCTGACTTTCGGTGCCGTCTGCTAAAGTCTTACTCGGCAATCCGGGGCCAATTTCGTTTATCTTGTCTTTTACATTGTTGATGACTTCCAAAGGATTGGCGCCATAACGGGCCACAACAACGCCACCGACCACTTCTGCACCGTCTTTGTCCAGCGCTCCGCGCCGTGAGGCCGGTCCCAGCGACACTTTTGCCACATCGCTTATCCGCACCGGTACATTGTCCTTCACGGCCACTACCGCCTGTTCTATGTCTTCGATGTTTTTGATGTAGCCAATTCCGCGTACCAGATACTCTGCTTGATTGATCTCAACCGTTTTGGCCCCCACGTCGCGGTTCGATTTCTTAACAGCCATCATGACTTTCGACAAAGGTATGTCGTAGGCCTTCAGGGCACCTGGATTGACATCAATCTGGTACTCCTTGACAAAGCCGCCGATGGAAGCCACTTCTGATACGCCTTTGGCTGAATTGAGACTATACTTCACATAGTAATCCTGAATGGTCCGGATTTCGTGTAAGTCCCAGCCACCGGTGGGGTTTCCTTCTTTATCACGACCTTCGAGCGTGTACCAGTAAACCTGCCCCAGTGCTGTTGCATCTGGCCCCAGTGTGGGCTGAACACTTTCCGGCAACAATCCTGACGGTATGGAATTTAGTTTCTCCAGAATACGGGAGCGCGACCAATAGAATTCAACGTCTTCTTCAAAGATGACGTAAATGCTGGAAAATCCGAAAATGGAGGAGCTGCGGATGCTCTTGACTCCCGGGATCCCCAGTAAATAAGTGGTAAGTGGATAAGTGATCTGATCCTCTATGTCCTGAGGGGACCGGCCTTTCCACTCGGTAAAAACAATTTGCTGGTTTTCGCCAATATCGGGAATGGCATCTACCGGCACCGGATCAGAGGGTAGGGGGTCTATCTGCCATCCAAAGGGGGATGTTACCACGCCCCAGGTAACCAGACTGATGAGAACCAACATGGTGACCAGCTTGTTTTCCAGAAAGTATTTAATAATTCTGTTTAGCATATATGATATGGTTTGTAGGTGGAGGCAGTCCCAAAAGTTCAATTTTGATGACATTCTGAGCTTGTCGAAACGCATGTCTATCAAACAAATAGATTCTTCGACAAGCTCAGGATGACACCCTTTTAGTGCTTTGTGTTTTTGGGACAATGCCTTTCGCCTGTGAATTATTTATGGGCTTACCAATCTGTCGCCATTACAAGGCTTTTTTGCCAGTGATTGAAAGTTTAGCGACTTTTGATCTGCCGGTTAATCACATAGGACACAGAGAAACACAGAGAATATTTTTTATTGACTTATTTTTACCATAACAGAAATCGAATCTGAAACGAACTTATCTGCCTGATATGGTTAATTTTTTTATTCTGCTGAATTCTGTGTTTTGGCATCTCTGTGTTTAAAGTATCATAACAGAAATACCTGCTGCAATGCCAGGCGGGTACCCAGGCAGCGGGGCGGTGGATCGGAATAATTAAATGAAGTGTTAAAGCTGGTTTCCGGAAGAGAAATTTCAACTTCGGATGCTGTCAAAATAAGATCAGAAGCATAAATATACTCCAGATTTGTTAGTGGGACAACAGCCAAAAAATCTTTGTCCAGTTGAAGAAACTGTGTTTCGGTATGGCAGCACATACCACCATCACAGCAGGGATCCGCTTCGGATTTGAGTTCTACCGAAACCAGGTCGTCCCCACAATAATGCTTAGAAACAGCTAAACCCGTTGTTGAAATCAACAACAGGCAGGTCATTACTATATGTGTAATGTTTCTGAGCATCCGCGTGTAATTTGTTTTTTTTAGTGTTCGTTCGGACCTTGTAAAAGATCCTGTTCTGAACAACTACAAATATAACAACAGACCATGGTATGTGTTTTACACAATTTTCGGGAAAACTTATATGGGCATATGGGCATGGGGCAGGGGGCATGGAGAGATGAGCGATGAGGGTTGAGAAATGAGCGATGAGTAAAGAGCAATGAGAGTTGAGCGATGAGCAAAGAGTTATGAGAGTTCAGGGGTGCTTTTGTGCGGAAACTGGATTTGTGGTAGAAGTACGTGTTATTCAATTTAGGGATTGGGGTTCTTTTTTATTCGATTTTTCCTTTTCATGATGGACCAGCCCCGGCGGGGCGGCAGTTTGGTAGCGATGGTGTTGCAATGAAAGGAAAAGCCCCGGCAGGGGTGACACCTGCTCCTAAAAATAGCTGTGTGTTCATTGCGTTTATGTTTCTTCAACGGATTATTCAACCAATAGTTTTTGAGCTAATTTCAATGCATGCCGGAACGGCCATTTTTTTAGTTACATTCGTGACATGTTAATGTGAAAACTCTTTTTGTTCAATCACTTTAAAATCAGAAATTATCAGTGAATCAAAAAATATTTGTTTGTCTTGCGGGTTGTGTTGCGATGGAAGCCTGATTGGGTTTGTTGAACTTGGCGGAGAAGAACTGTCAAAACTGAGAGTTTTGATGGATATAGAAGAATTTGAGGTGTCAGGTTTCTTTTTACTCCCTTGTAAAAATATTGGTTGTGATGGGTGTAAAATATATTCTCAAAGACCTAAAAAATGTAGGGAGTTTGAGTGCGGACTTTTGAAATCCATTGAAAAAGAAGAGTTGGATTTTAATTCGGCTCTGGAAGCTGTAAGTGTTTTTAAACAAAAGAAGATCGCCCTTGAAAAGCAGTTTGATACATTACCATTTAAATTAGCGTCTCCATCATTTTACTTTAAAGTGCTTGAATTAAGGAAGCTGATGCGCGAGGATAATGCTAAATTAACCAGGTATATGAACCTTGTAGGTTTACTGTCCGATTTAGAAGAACTCAACAGGTTGGCTTCAATGAGTTTTAGTATTTCGTATTTTTAAAATTTGTAGTGCGATCAAAAACACTATTTTACTTGTTGTTTGGTATGATAGTGAAGTAATGCTCAGCCAACTTGCCTTCATCCTCTTTGCTAATAGGAGGTACCTGTATTCGTTGCGATCTTAATTGAAGCTGGTCATCAGACTGTTTGACAATTGTGTACTTCGTTTTTCCGCCCAAAATATTTGTAATGAGCTCTTCATTTAAATGCCTATACCTGCCTTTCATTTCTGAATATGGAATTTTTGCTGTAAGCGATGTTTTTCTTTTAACTTTGTCTTCTAAGATGCTAACATCGTATTGGTTTTGCTGAATTTTTATCGAATATACTCCTTTATCAGTAAAACTCCATGTGGTTGTACTAAATGGGATTTGTTGCTTCCCTCTTATGTTATTATTAATAAATACTACTGAATCAAGTTTCCACTCCCCGATTAGCGATGAAATGGTATTTCGCGCTTGAGTTTCAGGTTCAGTATGTACATATTCATAAGAGGTGTGTTTGATACTCTTGTGGTTACAGCTTGCAATTAATATGGTGACAGAAACTATAAAAATGAACTGTTTAGTTGTTGATATTCTTTTTTTTATGTGTGTCATGGTTGTTACATGGTTTGTGCGTTGATATATTCTTTTAAGTAAAATCATGAAAGGGTTATGTTAAATTGGAGAAAAAAGCAGGGGGTTATTCCAATAGCTTTTTAATGGCAGTGTTTTTTGCCTTATCAAAGGCTGTCTTGCCCTGTGTGTCTTTAATATTGGTATTTGCCCCAGAGGCGAGCAGGTATTCCACAATTTGTGTATGCCCTCTGGATGCAGCTCGATGCAGAGCCGTAGTGCCAGAGTAGTCCTGGATATCAGGATCTTCGCCTGCAGCAATCAAAAGCTTAACCACTTCCAGTCGTCCTTCTTGCGATGCACCTAACAGTGCTGTTTCTCCAAACGATTTTTGGACATTCACTTTAGCCCCTGCCCTTAATAAAATTTCAACCGTCCGGACATGGCCTTTATAGGCAGCAACATAAAGCGGAGATTCGTTACTAAAACCATTTTGATTAACATCAGCACCTGATTCTATCAAAAATGATAAAACCTGATTACGCCCATGGTATGCAGCCA
>DHQK01000274.1:7431-8978 GCA_002411085.1 Marinilabilia sp. UBA5340
GCTGTCTCCTTTTCAGGGTTTGTAAAATCGACCATCGCTCCCGAGGCGATTAGGTATTTAACAATGTTTAGACGGTTGTTGCGTGAGGAAACATGCAAAGCCGTTTGTCCAATATAATTTACCTTGTCGATTGTTGCTCCCGATTCAATAAGCAATTTTACAAGTTCCAATTTGTTTGCAAGGCAGGCTTCATAAAGGGGGAAATTATTTTCATGGTCACCACCATCAATTTTTGCCCCGGCTTCGATAAGCTGATTAACTACCTCATAGTATGCATTTTTACAGGCAAGACTAAGGGGACCACCCTTTTTTGAATGCGATAAATTCACATCCGCTCCGGCATCAATCAATAAACCAACCATGGCAGGTTTATTGGAAAACGCCGCGCATGAAAGAGCAGTATATCCGGATTTATCAATAGCATTTATTCTTGCTCCCGCTTCAAGAAGTTGTTTTGCAATTTCCAGTTGTCCTCTCCCGGCTGCCTGCATCAGAGGTGTTTCACCATTTTCATTGGTTTTATTCACATCGGCGCCGGCATTTATTAAGTAAGTAGTAATATCCTCGCGACGAAATTGAACCGCAAGGAAAAGAGGAAAAATGTCTTCGGAATTATCACCATCAAGGTTTGCTCCAATATTTACCAAATATTTTACCGTTTCAAGATGATCAGAGCTTACAGCTGCAATAAGCGAATTATTTAAGTAAGCCTGGGCACCGGAAGCAATCAATAATTTTAATATATCTAAATGACCTCTGCTTGCTGCATAATAAACAGGACTATTGTGTTCATCGATCCCATCCACATTAGCTCCTTTATCAATAAGCAATTGAACCAAATCAAGTCGTCCGTTCTTAGTGGCTAACGATAATGGTGTGAAATCGTCGTAACGGCCCTTGTTTACATCAGCCCCAGCAGCAATCAGAAGTGATACAATTATAATATTACCTTTATGAGTTGCTTGCAACAAAGGGGTATATCCGCGTGAAGTTTGGTTATTAACATCTGCTTTAGCTTTTATTAATTGTTGAACAATCGCGACATTATTTTTTAATGCAGCTTTGTTCAAGGACGTAGAACCCTCAGCATCTTTGTGATTTACCTCAGCACCAGCTTCAATCAGCAAAGAAACCAACTTTGGATGACTTTTAGATACCGCCCATCTCAAGGCAGTTTTTCCTTCTAAATCGGCTAAATTAACATCAGCACCAGCTTCAATTAACAGGTTCATTATTTCTAAGTGGCCATTATAGGATGCAAAATGAACAGCACTTCGTCCGTTTTCACTTTTCATATCTACTTCTGCTCGTGCAGATAACAGTTGTTTTACGATAGGTGTATGTCCAATGGCCGAAGCCCACATCAGAGAAGTCATTCCGTCACTGTCTCTGTAATTTATATTGGGCTTACAACTTAATAGTTTTTCAACCTTATTGAAATCAGGGTTTTCTTTTTTGATTTCACTGAGTAATTGTATTTCTGTACTGTCTTGTCCAAAGCAGGATGAGCAGAATATAATCTGGATCAATAGTAGGATAATCGTTAC
>DHQK01000274.1:9299-9756 GCA_002411085.1 Marinilabilia sp. UBA5340
GGATCGGCTCCTGATTCAATTAAAAATTTTACCATTTCGGTTTGGTTGGTCATAGAAGCAAAATGGAGCGCAGATCGTCCATCTTTGTTCGTTTTATTTATGTCAACCCCAGCTTCCGTAAAGTATTTTACCATTTCAATTTTGGTTGACAGCACAGCTGATTGCAGGGGTGTACTTCCATTAAAATCTTCAATTTGATGGATATTGGCCCCGGCCTTTACCAGTTGTTTTACAATTTCCAGGTTTCCCTTGAATGCAGCAATGTGAATAAGAGGCTGGTCTGATATAACAGCTTTATTAATATTTGCCCCTGCAGCAAGAAGTAATTGGATCATTTCCAGATTACGATTATTAACAGCCAGATATAAAGGTGTTTCTCCCCTGTCATTAGGAAAATTGATATCAGCACCGGCTTCAACCAAATACCTGACAATTGAGTCGTTTCCAGCTTCCATCG
>DHQK01000086.1:0-814 GCA_002411085.1 Marinilabilia sp. UBA5340
GTCAAGTCCAACTCCACAATTGTCAATTTATACCTGACAGAGTCACCTGGATTAAATTTCTTCTGGTCTCTTACGCAACACACCACATCATGTCCCTGATCGATGAGCACAGGTAATAATCGCTTGCCAATATAACCGGTGGCCCCTGTTAATAGTATTTTCATGAAAGCATCGTTTTACTCTTTTAAACAGGACTTCCAGCAAGTTTGTTTCACCTGTCACAATCCGATACCAGCCAAAAATCAGTTTAAACCCCCTGAGGATATCAATCTCAATAACCTAAAAATCAACACAAAAAGAAAAAACATTTTATTTCGGACAATTTTGTCTTGATTATTACAATAATTGTCCATTACTTTGCATATATCAAATCAATGGAATTAAAAAATATGGGACAAGTACACGAACAAAGCAACTCACAAGGTTACACTTACGCCGGGAATGCTCCAGGACATCAATGTAAATGCGGTGGCAATTGCGGCTGCAAAACCGATGATGCTCACGAGTGCAGTTGCGGCGGAGAATGTGACTGCAAGTAATACCAATTACATTTTGTTTTTGGTATTTGGCCGATATATTAATGAATAGTGTAAAGAAACAGAGTGACATTTTCACTAAATGCATTAAAAAATCGGTTTAAACGCTTTCTATCTTTGGGTTTTTGAAGGAAGTGAAGTTGCCTGAAGAGAAGCCCCGACAGGAAAAGTCCTGCCGGGGCTTTTGCTATTGGGTGGCCCCCTAAATCCTCCCAAGGCCTTTTGGAGTTTTGTGTTTTGGTTCTGGGTTTTGTGTTCTGTGTTCAGTGTTTTGAGTT
>DHQK01000086.1:1025-21586 GCA_002411085.1 Marinilabilia sp. UBA5340
GTTTTGAGTTGTAAAAAAAAACTAACAGCTATGACCTAATACCATTTGCCCCTTATAGCCATTCTCTACTTGCACTGGGCTCTATGCTCCTTGCTCTATGCTCCATGCTCACTCATACTCTTCCACAATACCTCCGGTAATGCGCACCAGATCGGTATGCGTATCCACCAAATTAAGTACCGAACGGTAATAGTTGATAGACGTCTGAAGATAGCTTAACTGTACATCGCGGTAATTGAATGAATTGATAGCACCGGCACGAAATTTCTCTTCTGACAATTGCATATTCACACGGGCCGTCTCCATATTCTCCTTACCTACACCAACCAACTCCCGACGCACATTGTAAGCATCATAAAGATTCAAAAGTTGATTTTTTAATCGATGCTTCATCTCCTCCAGATTGGTTTGACCGATGGCTTCCTCCATCCGGGCAATCTGAATATTACGGTTGATACGATCACCATCGAAGAGCGTAAAACTCAAAGAGAAATTGGCATAATATGAGAAATAACCATCCGAAAACCCCGGGGTTGAGTTGGCACTGTTTAGCGATTCCGGTTGTACATTATGTCCTGCACCTGCCGTAGTGCTTAGAGAGGGAAAACGAGCGCGCTGATTCAGCAAACGTTGTTTTTCCAACAACGAAAGATTCAGATACTGATTCTGAATACTGCGGTTATTGACATCAAGTTGGGATAGTAATTCATCCAGCGCATAATCGCCTGCTTCAATGCTGAGCTCACCGGAAAGATTGAGCACCTGATTTTCCTCCATACCAGTAAGATATTTCAACTCACGAATGCTTCGCAACAATGCAAGCTCCTGCTCCAGATAAGCTGTTTTATCGGTCAGGTAAGCAGAACGAGCCTGCAGTACCTCATAACTTGTAGCCGTTCCCAAATCGCGACTATCCTCAGTATAAGTCAACCGATCCTGGGAAACCGTCATAACTTCCCGCAGCAAAGCCAACTGCTCCTGAGCAAACAATGCACGATAATATGCCATCACCACAGCCTGTATGGTATTTTCCACCACAAGGGCGAGATTGCCACCCGAGAGTTGTTCCATGGTTTCCAGCCGGTCTTTACGAATATGTGCAGAAAATCCGTTGAAAAGCACCCAGTTGAGCCGTACCCCGTTTTGGAGACTTCCAATTTGGTTGTCGTTGTCGTAACGGTTATTAAAACTGTTATTCAGAGAACTTTCCCACATCAGGGAAGGTAACATTCCGGCATTGCCAATGGAATTGTTAAGCTCTGCAATATCCAGATCTGTCTCGCTGATACGGATATCATAATTATTGGCCAAGGCTTCTGCTATAAGCTGATCCAAGGTATAAGGGTCTGTACTTGATTGCCCCGATACAGAAAATACTGTAAGCAATGCCAAGATCAGATATGTAGTGATTCGCTTCATTCTTCCAATTTTTGTTTTTAAGATCTTTTCCTGAAAAAAATCATTTGCCGGCGGAATACGCTCCACCAGCATTTTGATCATTTCTCAGACTCAATCAATGGTCCTTTTTTTGGATACATTCACGGTTTCAACTTCTTCACGCGATGGTCTGCGTCCGGTAAAAAGCCATTTCAGCATCACACGAACATCATTTAGAGCTAAAATAATGACCGGGAAGAAGATCAGAATAAAGGCCGTTCCGAACAAAATACCATAAGCCAAAGCCATGGCCATTGGGATAAGAAACTGTGCCTGATGGCTGGTCTCGAGAATAATCGGATACAACCCGAGCGTTGTGGTAAGAGTCGTCAGCACAATGGGACGGAACCTGGCAAGCCCTGCCTCATAAGCTGCCTCAACAGCTGTATGCCCTTCTTCCAGCAAGAAGTTGTATTTCTGCAAAAAGACCACGGCATCATTGACAATTACTCCCGACAGCGCGACCATTCCCCAAACACTCAAAATAGAGAGCGGAATATTGTGAATTCCGTGTCCCCAGGCAGCTCCGATCCATCCCAGAGGAACCATTACCAGTACAATAGCTCCCTGCCCAAAAGATCGGAAATGAAACATGATAATAACGATAATCAGTCCAAAAGCCGGAATAAAATACTTGCCGATTTCATTTTGCGACTCATTGGCATATTTCTGTTGCCCCTGATAGACATAGGTAATACCCGGATACTGAGCTTGCAACTGTGGCATTATGGTATTACTGATCTCCTCCAGAATAGGAGGTACTGGTTCATAAGGATCTACCAGATCTGCATCAATACGCATCTCCCGTTTTCCATTGTAGCGCTGAATAGCAACCGGACCACGTTTGAGATCATATTCCACCAATTCCTCCAACGGGTATTCTCCCTGCGGGGTTTTTATCTTCATTTTCTCTAACTGTCCTATCTGCTCCCGGTCATCGGGCGGATAACGCACCCACACCCGAATCTCGTCTTTTCCCTGCTGCAATCGTTGCGACTGGGCTCCAAAAAAAGCATTGCGCACCTGATTCATGACGGTCCAGGTATCCAACCCGAGGAAATAGGCTTTTGGTTTGAGTTTGATACGTACCTCCTGAGCTCCGGGCGCCTCATTGTCAACCACATCGGTAAGTTCAGGTATTTTATCCAACTCTTCTAAAAGGAAATTGCGCGCATGATCCAGCTCCTCCAGGTTCTCCCCCATCAGGCTGATAGCCACTGGCTGTCCCCAACGATTTCGTCCGGCAACAGAAAATTTATCAGCTGCAGGTACTTCGCCAATTTTTTCACGCACCCGGTTGGCAATGTCAAAGGCAGAGATTTCACTACCTTCGAGGTTTCGAAGGTTCACGGCGATATGCCCCGCATGGGAACCATTCTCATCCCCATCAAAAGAGCTCCCCATAACCAGGTAAGTATAATTCACAAAGTTCGCTGTATCATTATATTCATCCATCATGGCATCATTAACTTCCCAAACCGCTTTTTCAAAACGGGTTAGGTACTCATGGGTCTGACGCTCTCCTTCTCCAGGAGTAAATGCCACATTCACATTAAAACTATCAGGCGGAATGTTCGGAAAAAAAGTGGTGGAAATAAAACCACCCCCCAATAAACCAATGGTAATCAACAGAAAAGCAAAAGGAACAACCAATGCTATATGACGATGACGAAGTACAAAACGCAAACCCCTACCATAAAGACGCTCTCTCATCCAGTCAATAAATCGTTCCAGTCTGTCGCGAAAGCGGTTTCCAAAATTAACTGCTTCCTTCCGTCGTTGCAAAATGTGTGGAGAACCAATGTGGGCTGGCAAAACCAAGGCAGCTTCGATAAGCGAAAAAGCAAGACTAAACACCACCACAAAGGCCATCTCTCCCATCATCTCCATGTTTCCTTCGATCAGCATCAATGGAACAAAAGCGATTATGGTGGTTAGCACTGAGGTAATAACCGCCGGAAGCACCTCCAATGTACCATCGATGGCAGCACGTCGTGGAGATTTGCCCTTTTCAAAGTGCGAAAAAATATTCTCAGCCACAACGATTCCGTCATCCACCAAAATTCCGATAACCAGAATCATCCCGAAAAGGGATATCATGTTAATCGTAACGCCATAAAGACTGGCCAGAACAAACATTCCCAAAAACGAGGAAGGAATACCCCAGGCCACCCATAACGAAAGACGAAAACTCAGAAAAAAGGCAAGGATGATAATAACCAGGGCCAGCCCCATGCCTCCGTTCTTGTAGAGCAGATGCAAACGAGAATTCAATAAATCCAGAAAATCAAAAGTCACAGTCATCTCTACATCCTGATGCTTCTGATTGAATTCATCCACATAATCGTTGACATATTCGGAGATGGCTTCCAAATCTTCTGTAATCAGTTTGTTTACCGAAATAAAAAGCGACCGGTTGCCATTGAGCCAGGCACCACTGGGTGTTTCAGAGAATTGCAGAAACACACGGCCCAGATCCCGGATGCGAATCAACTGACCATTGGGATCCGCCGTCACTACATAATCGGCAATTTCATCAGGGTCAACCGTTCGGGAACGTGAACGGATAATCAGGTATTGCTCTTCACTGCGGAGCTCACCTCCTGACACATCCCGGTTATTACGCGATATGGCATTACTGATATCGGTGTGCGTCAATCCATAGCGCAGCAACATCTCTTCACGCACCTCTACAGCAATTTCGAGGGCAGGAAAACCACCAATACTAATCTGACTCATGAGCCCGCTTTGAAGAAAATCATCCTCTACACGTTGAGCAAGGGTTTTGAGCCTGATCAGATCGGCACTGCCTGAAAGTCCCAGTCGAATAGCCGGCGTGGTGGAACGCTGTTTGAACACAATAGGCCGCTCCGCATCCACAGGCATACTGGAAATCCCGTCAACCGCATTCTTTACTTCCTGTAATACCTCATCAATGTCATACTCACCCGTGGTTTCGATACTCACCCGGGCAAAGTTTTCGCGCGAAGTGGAATTAATCTCCTTGATCCCTACCAAACCGCGAATAGCCTGTTCAATCCGGACAGTAATTCCCTCCTCCATCTC
Organism: Marinilabilia sp. UBA5340; assembly: GCA_002411085.1. Lineage (GTDB taxonomy): Bacteria > Bacteroidota > Bacteroidia > Bacteroidales > Marinilabiliaceae > Marinilabilia. The sequence goes on from DHQK01000086.1 coordinate 5,529, forward strand.
TTTGGGACTGGCTCCGGGATAGGTCACTGTCACAAATATATTTCGCGTCTCCCGCTCAGGGAAAAACGATTTTTTCAATTCCAAAAATCCATAAACCCCTGACAGCACAATGACCACGATAAAGAGGTTGGCATAAAAAGGATAATGGACAAAATTCTCTACTAGTTTACGCATAATTCTCTATCGCAGTTTTTTGTAATTGGGATTTCCGGTCACATTCAACAGCGGCTCCACTACCAGTTCTTCTCCTTCTTTCAGTCCCCTAAAATAAAGGGTTTCTGGATTCCGCTTAACAACTTCAATACGTTTCTCATGTAATTTCTTTTCCGCCAACACATACACATGGTTATGACTAAACACTGCATTCCTGGGCATTTCCATTACCCCTTCCAGCATTGAGCCATATATTTTGGCCGTCAGATACATTCCGTCAAATAGTCCCTCTTCTCCCGGAATAGTCACAAAAACACTCACCGCCTGAGAGGAAGGATTGACCACAGAACCAATACGACGAATAGTTCCCTTCCATAAGCGAGATGTATTTTCGGCAGATACCTCCACTGAATCACCTACAGAAAACATTTTAACCTCATCCATCACCACCGGCACCTCCAGTTCATAGAGATCGGTACGGACAATGGTTGCCAACTGTGTTCCGGGATTCACCACCACACCGGGATCCTGAGCCACCGCATTGAAAGCTCCTGTAAAAGGAGCTCTGATCTGGTATTTCTCCAAACGGGCTTCATTCCCAAGGATGGTATAATAATCACTGATTATATTACGTGATGAAAGAAATATGCGTTCTTTGGATGATGCAGGTTGAGGCAGTTCGGGCAAGGCCTTTTCAATGTCAATGCTTTCAAAGAAGCTATACCAATGATCGTAGGATTCGGGAAAATCCATCTTCAAATCGGGCAAGATAGCTGCCAGTGATTGAAGAAAACGACTTTTTGAAGCTTTTACACTTAACGGAAACTCCGGATTATCCACCTGCGCAATTATTTGCCCTTTGGTAAATCGCTGCCCGTTTCTAAAAGAAACCTGACCTTCCCGAAGCCGGCCGGACACTTCTGCGCTTACTACCACTTCATTAAAAGCATGCAACCGCCCGGAAGAGGTAATGACAGCCTGATGATCCTGGTAAGAAACCGTCTCTGCCTTCACATAAATATCTGATACCGGTTTTGGAGATTTTACGGGTGCTTCCTTTAGGGAAAACAATACAAACATAATCACTGCACCAGCAAGGAGAATCCCCAACGCGATCAGCACAATCCATAATTTTCGTTTCATCGTCTGTTCAGAATTTTTATTTATAGTCTACTTAATTCAAGGGAAGTGTATGTGTTCTTTGCTCCGGCAAAATGAGTTTCCATAAAAGAAATACACAGTACAAAGTATCCGCAAAGATAATCTTAACACCCGGAATTAAAATCATAAAAAACAACAGGTGTATTGACTATCAACAACCCCAATGGTTTAATCCGTGATTAAAAGATTTGTCTTTACTGAAACCTAAAATCTTTTCAACAGAGCGGCCATCCATTAAATCTAAAATTGCTTTCTTTACAACCTCCAAAAAGCAACAAAGTTCGATTTAACCTATGGAATACATCACATCGCATCTTGGGGAGCTTGCAGCCCTTGTCACTGCAATCTGCTGGACAGCCACCAGCATGGCCTTTGAGTCGGCCGGAAAAAAAGTCGGGTCTTTATCGGTCAACCTTATCCGTCTGGTGATGGCATTGGTGTTGCTGGGCATTTTTACCACCATTACACGTGGTCATTTCTGGCCGATAGATGCAGGAATGCATGCGTGGTTTTGGCTCAGTCTGTCAGGACTGGTAGGCTTTGTGATTGGAGATCTTCTGCTTTTTCAGGCTTTTGTAGTCATTGGCGCCAGGGTTTCCATGCTCATTATGGCCCTTACCCCTCCCCTGGCTGCACTGTTTGGCTGGCTCATTTTGGGTGAACAAATGACATTGATCAATACCTTTGGAATGGTTCTGACGATTATTGGAATTGCTTTGGTAATACTGGGTCGCCCTATGAAAGGCAAGCGGTTATCCCTGAACTTTCCTCTGGCGGGCCTACTGCTGGCTTTTGGCGGAGCTGCCGGCCAGGCACTGGGACTGGTACTCAGCAAACTCGGAATGGGTGATCTGGATGCTTTTATGTCCACCCAAATTCGCGTTATTGCCGGAATCATTGGTTTCGTACTTGTCTTTTTTGGCTGGCGCAGATGGGGAAATGTATGGGCAGCCCTCAAAAATAAATCAGCCATGGGACGCATCGGTATCGGGGCATTCTTTGGTCCTTTTCTGGGAGTTTCATTCAGCTTGCTGGCCGTAAAATACACTACCACCGGAATCGCCTCCACCCTGATGGCACTCACCCCTGTAATGATTATTTTGCCTGCCCGGTATATTTTTAAAGAAAAGATTACAACCAAGGAAGTTGTCGGAGCCTTTATTGCGGTGGCCGGGGTTGTGGTGTTTTTTGTGTTTTGATCATTACCCCATCAGCAACAACACAATGCCAATCAATATCCCTCCCAGATAAATCGCCTTTTTCTTTACGTTTTTCTCGCCGTACATGAGCGCACCAAATACAAACGGAACAATCACGCTGCTGCGACGCAGGGCTGAAATAACTGAGATAAGCGACTCGGGTTCACTGATGGCATAAAAATAAAAGAAATCGGCAATAACCAGAAAAAGCCCGATGAGGGGAATCGTCCAACGCCAGATGAAGGGCGTACGTGACGGGCGTTTACGCCGAACAATCCACAAAATGGGGAGCAACAACACCACCTGATAAAAAGAAAACCAGGCCTGAACCGCCACTCTGTCCATCTGACGCAGAATATGTTTATCGTAAAGGGCACTGACAGCCCCGGCAAGTGTCCCAATAATGACAAACCACATCCATTTATTGTTGCGAAAAGAGAGACCTTCCAATTTGCCGACAGTGGAAAAACGAAAGAAGAAAAAGAGTGTCAGCAACAGACCTGCCCACTGATAAAGGTTCAGTTGCTCACCAAAAATAATGAGAGCCCCAATTAATGTCCACAGCGGGCCGGTCGCCCGAACGGGGGTCACAATAGTCAGCGGTAAATGTTTCAGTGCAAAATAATTAAACACCCAGGAGGTGAGCACAATGGCTGTTTTCAGCAATACCATCCAGTGCTCCTGTGCAGTGAGCCGCGGAACAAATACCATATCACCAGCCTCCAAAACACCTGAATTAGACAATAGCAGTAAAGGAAGAAAGATAATGCTACTGGTAAGGGCCCCAAAAAACAACACCGGCCATACGGCATTCTCCTTCAGGGAAACCTTTTTGAGTATATCGTAAAATCCAAGAAAAAATGCAGATGCAAGTGTTAATATCAGCCACATGGTGCAATTATCAAATATCAGTAAATGGTGTGACGGCTGGTACCTCATCGGCACACCAGATTTTGCCTGCAAAGGTAGCAAAATATCCTGTCCGATTTATTTCGCAGTTCATCCGGTACAATAGTGTGCTCATCTAATTTGCTTAACTGTACGATATTTAATTATCTAATTTTGCAGGCATACACAGAAAAAATACTCTGTGCAACTAACAAATATTGAAAACAAATAAACCTAATACCTATTTATGAAACGCTATTTGTGGACACTCACATTGCTGGTTTTATGTGCTCTAAACACCTTTGCTCAGAACAATTTCACCATTAGTGGATACATAAAGGACAAGGATACCGGAGAGACATTGATTGGAGCTACCATCTACATCAAAGAACTACAGGCCGGTACCATCTCCAACGGATATGGTTTTTACTCGCTGACCATTCCTGCCGGAAAATACAATATTGAGTATGGATTTGTAGGATATGCCAGCCGGCAGGAATCTCTGGATTTGCAAAGCAACATCAAGATGAATGTAGATCTTGCTCCCACCACTATTGAGCTGGGGGCAGTCGAAATCAAAGGAAGAGCCAGTGACCACAATCTCAAAAGCACTCAAATGAGCATGGTTCAGATGGATGCCCAAACCCTGAAAAATCTTCCGGTGATTTTTGGGGAGTCGGATCTGATGAAGTCCATTCAGATGATGCCTGGTATACAAACACCGGTGGAAGGAAGCAGTGGTTTTAGTGTACGTGGAGGTGGAATGGATCAGAACCTGATATTACTGGATGAAGCTACAGTTTACAATCCCAGTCACCTGATGGGATTTTTCTCTGTTTTCAATTCTGATGCGGTGAAGGATGTGACGCTATACAAAGGAGATATTCCAGCTTCTGCCGGAGGTCGGCTGTCTTCTTTACTCGATGTAAAAATGCGCGATGGCAATAAAAAAGATTTCAGCGCAGAAGGAGGATTGGGCCTGATATCAAGTAGGCTGACACTGGAAGCGCCTTTCAAAAAAAACAAAGGATCATTCATTATTTCAGGACGAAGAACTTATGCAGATGTATTCCTGAAATTATCCCCTGATTCGGCCATCAACAACAACACCCTCTTTTTTTATGATCTGAATGCCAAACTCAATTATGAACTCAACAGCAACAACCGGTTTTTTCTGAGTGGCTATTTTGGAAAAGACAAATACGGATATGCTGATGATATGGGGATGAACTGGGGCAATGCCACTTTTACGGCCCGCTGGAATCACCTTTTTTCCGACCGGCTTTTTTCCAACCTCACGCTTCTGTACAGCAAATACAATTACCAGGTGGAGGTCAATAATGGCAGCCCTACATTTGACTGGACTTCCTATCTGGAGAACCTGAGTGCCAAATACGACTTCAGCTGGCTGATGAGCCCTGCCACTACTATCCGTTTCGGAGGCCAGGCCATCAGACATTTTATTCAGCCGGGGCGCTTCGAAGTTTCCAACCGTGAAAGCGACTACAAAGTACCGGACAATAAAGCTCTTGAATATGGTGTTTATCTCCTTGGGGAACAAAAAATTGGCGACAAGTTAAAAATAAACGCAGGGCTGCGATTCTCCGCGTTTCAAAATATGGGCAAAGCAACAGTGTACCGTATCGATGATAACTTCCAGGTGACAGACACGGTGAATTATGAACACAACAAAATTTTCAACACCTACACCGGCTGGGAACCACGAATGAGTGCACGCTACCTGCTGAATGAGCAAAACTCGCTCAAAGCTTCCTACAGTCGCACCTACCAATACATTCAACTGGCATCCAACTCCACAAGCGGTACGCCCCTGGATGTCTGGTTTCCGGCTTCAGAGCATGTAAAACCACAAATCTGCGATCAGGTTTCTGTTGGATGGTTTAGAAACTTCAGCAACAACACTTACGAAGCTTCTTTGGAGACCTTTTACAAATGGATGGACCATCAGATAGATTTTGACCCGAATGCCGATCTGATGCTAAACAATCAGCTGGAGAAAGATGTCCGATTTGGAAAGGGACAATCCTACGGAACAGAATTTCTACTCAGAAAAAATGAAGGCAATCTCACTGGTTGGATTGGTTATACCTGGTCACGGGCATTCCGGAAGTTTCCCGACATCAACAATGGAAAAGAATACCGGGCCAACTACGACATTCCCCACAATCTGAACGTCATCCTCAATTATCAAATATCTAAGAGAGTGGGAATATCCTCTGCCTGGACCTATCGCACAGGAGCACCGATCACTTATCCCACCATGCGATTCAGACACGCCGATTCCAGCTTGCCCATTTACGGCGATAAAAACAGTGCCCGGTTGCCCGATTATCACAGACTCGATTTATCAGTCACCATCAAAGGCAAAGACAAACCTGATCGGAAATGGAAAGGCGAATGGCACATCGGGGCCTACAATGCATACAACCGCGCCAATGCCTATTCGGTTCAGTTCGAAGAAGATCCGGATACCCCCAATAAGATGAAAGCCTACAAAACAGTAATGTTTCGCATTGTACCCTCGGTCACCTATAATTTTAAGTTTTAGGTTAGAAATTGGAGGTTAGAGATTAACATTAGAGGTTAGAATTTAGAGATAAACAGTATGAAGACTAAATATAACAAAATAATGGTTTCGGTTAAGAAAATTATATTTCCTGTTTTGGCAATAATATCTGCAATAGCATGTGAAAGAATTGCTTTTGACCCGGGTATAGAAACCTTAAATGAGGAATTACCGGTAGTTTATGGTGTATTGGGTAAGCATCCCGATTATCGTACCATCGAACTCACCCGAACAGCCCCCTATATGGACGGATCTGCAATTGAAACCATCGATCATGCAGAGGTGACTATCTCGGATGATAAGTCAACCTATTCTTTTGAATGGATTGGAAATGGACAATACATTGCTCCTGAGGACTTTCAACCAGGGGTGGACACCATCTATTATCTGAATATAGAAATTGATGGAGAGCTTTATGCAGCTCAATCCGTCATGCCTCCTCCTGTCAACATGCATTCGTTAAAAGTCCAGAAAGACCGCTGGGAAACAGACGACAATAACATTTATGAAGTCACCGGCTGGGTAAAAGACAACGAAAGGGAAGATGAAAGATTTCTTTTAAAGTACACCATCAACGATATCCGGTATGATTCGGTGCAGGTCTGGTCACATTATACCGATCAGTTGAGCAATAACCTTTGGCTTGAGGATGCCCAACTCTTTGGAAACATAGAAGCCACCCCGGGGGACACCATTGATGTTTATGCGTTGTCTGTAAGCACAGAATACTATAACTTTGTTCAGGCCGCTGAGAAAAACCGGGTCAGCGCCAACCCGTTTACGCCTCCGCCGGGGGTTCCTATTACAGGAAACATCAGCAACGGAGCTCTGGGAATTTTTCAGGTATCAGCAATTGTGCAACAAACCGTTACAGTTCCTGAAAAAGATCAATAAAAAACAGTTGAATTATGCATTTGCTTCACCCCAGATTTTTATTATTGTTTCTCCTGTCCATCCCATCCATTTGGACATTTGGCGGGAACACACAAAACCCGAAGTCCATTGACTGGCAGGCAGACCTTGATTTTCTTGCCCATGAACTTCCCAAAAACCATCCCGATCTGTTTTTCAAAATTCCGAAAGATACGTTTCTGAAAGAAATATCAGAGCTAAAAAAGGAAATCCCGGCACTCTCAAATACTGAAATCACCCTGAGAATACAAAAAATACTGGCTAAAATGGGTGATGATCACACCAATGTGGATTTTATTCCGCTGATCATCCACGACGGTGTTTTGCCTTTAAAGTTTCAATGGTTTCCGGAAGGGATCTTTATAATGCAGGCCCAAAATCCTTACGGTGAAATTTTGGGCCACAAACTTGTTGCGGTCAATGGTGTGCCTGCAGATACGTTGTTTCGAAATATTTCCGGGCTACTCCCTGCCGGCAATGCATCTGTGCACAAACAAAGGGTTCCTTTCCTGATGAGCTTTCGGGCCATCCTTAATTACGAATGCTCCTTGAATCCGCAGACATCACAACCATTTAAAATGAGATATGAGGATGAAAAGGGACAGAGAAAAACAGTATTAATAACCCCGTCGAACCAACCGACCAATATCACCAACGAGCTGCACACACTAAAGCCCGAAACCGGGAAAATCCCCTTAAGCATGCAGCACCCTCAAAAACTCTTCTGGTTAAAACACCTCCCTCAGGACAGCATGCTATTTATTCAGTACAACCGTTGTACATCGCGGGAAGTTGAAAAAAAATGGGGATCGAAAGAACTGGCCTCAAGAATGCCTTCGTTTCGCAAATTTGCCAAAGATATTTTTCAGCATCTTAACCAACATAAAATATCCAGGGTCGTCATCGATTTACGTCAAAATCCGGGAGGTTCCTCCCCCCAGGGAACCGAACTGGCGGCTTTAATGGGAAGATGGAAGGAACAAAACCCCGGTTGCAGATTCTTCGTACTTGCGGGAAAGCGAACCTATTCTTCGGCCATTATCAATACCATGGATTTCAAAAGATATACGGATGCCACTGTGGTCGGAGAACCAACAAGTGGCAGTCCCAATCATTTTGGCGAAATCAGGATGCTAAAACTTCCCTCCAGTGGTTTGCAAATATCACATTCAACCAAATTTTTCAAACTCATCGAGCAGGACATCAATACGCTAAAGCCAGACATCCAAATTATGCAGACTTTTGAAGATTACCGCAACGGCATTGACCCGGTTTTGGAAGCTGTAAAGAGCTACTAATTACAAATCGATTTTATCAATACGCCGCTGGTGTCTGCCACCTTCGAATTCAGTAGTAAGGAAAGCATCTATTATTTCTTTGATCTGATCTGCTTCGAGAAAACGAGCAGGCATGGCACACACATTGGCATCGTTATGTGCCCTTCCGAGCCTTGCTATTTCGGGATTCCAACTATAAGCCGACCTTACACCATTATGACGGTTCAAGGAGATATTGATTCCATTTCCACTTCCGCAAAAAGCAATTCCCTGCTTCAATGCTCCACCTGAAATAGCCTCGCCAAGCGGATGGGCGAAATCAGCATAATCAGCACTTTCGGCTGAAGGAGCACCAAAATCTTTCACGGTAAATCCTTTCTCTTCAAGGTATTTTTTAGCCATCTCTTTCATGTCGTATCCGGCATGATCAGAAGCAATTCCTATAACTTTCTTTTCCATTGTCTGCAAATAAACAAAATTGATCAAAAGGTGGAACAACCAAGGTGGAATCCTCTTCTCATCCTTGATTGTCACACAAAAGTATGGTTATTTTCCCGGGCTTTAAAAAAATCATGATTTTTTTCACCCTTTTGAAAAATATGTCCTCTTTGAACGGTTTAAAGCTCCACTTTTATTGCTCCTTCAGGCCTGATAAACATGGTATGACATTTTCCTTTTCCATAAACATGTTCCAGCGTTTCCACATATTCCTGCAGTTTTTCCTGAGGAACAAAAGCCTGTATGGTACCACCAAAACCACCTCCATGCACTCGCCAGGCACCTTTGCCTTTCAACACCATTTCACTAAGTGCCAGTCCCAGAGATACTACCTGTTCATCCTTGTGGGTAATGTCATAGATATTCTGATTGTACATATAGGAGCTTTGACCTGATTCCACCACCATTTTCAGAAAAGACTGAAAATCATTTTTTTCCAGTGCCTCCACCTGATTGGCCACACGCTGGTTATCTCCCTGAAAATGAATAGCACGAAGAATAGCACGATCTCCGGTTTTCTCACGGATTTCCGGGATTTTTTCCACAATTTGCTCCAGACTGACTTCCCGAAGTACCACGGCTCCCAATTCGCGCGCTACCGATTTCATCTCTGTGGGAAGCGAAGCATACTCCTGCTGGGAAGCCGGATCATCGTGTCCTCCTCCCACATCAGTAATCACCAGAGAGTAACCTGAGGCAACGAAATCAAAATCAATAGGCTTCACTACCGGATCTGCTGGATCTTTAAAATCGATGGTAATCAGACCACCCACTGAACAAGCTGTTTGATCCATCAGGCCACAAGGCTTTCCAAAGAAATTGTTCTCGGCCCACTGCCCGATAATGGCATTTTCAACCGCATCCATTTTACCATTGTTAAACAAATGATTGACAATGGCACCAATCAACACTTCGAACGAAGCAGATGAACTCAGTCCTGAGCCTTTGGGCACCCGCCCTTCAATACAGGCATCAAAGCCTCCTGCACTATAACCATTGGCCTTCATCTTAGCCACAATACCACGCACCAGAGCAGTAGAGGTATAATGCTCTTTTTCATCGGGTTCCAGATTGGATAGATCTACCTGAAACTCTGGGTATCCTGCCGACTTAATTCTAATAATATCTGTTCCGTTAGCCGCAGCAACTGCGATATTGTCCAGATTAACAGCTCCTGCCAGTACACGCCCGTGGTTGTGGTCTGTATGGTTTCCACCTATTTCAGTCCTTCCCGGAGAAGAAAACAATTCCACATCATCCTTATCAAAGATGGATTTGAATTCCTCCATCAATTGAGTGTATCGTTCAGCCTGAGATTTCAATTCGTCAACATCAGTTCCGTATAAGCGCTGAAACGCTTTATTGTCACCATTATTAATTCGCTGAACAAGGGATTCTATTTTTGCCATAATACGATTATTTTTGGATTATTATCCCGATTACTTCGTTTTGTAATGATCTGCAGGCAGACTTCGAAGCCTTTCAGCACTCTGCTCAGCCGTAATGTCCCGTTGGGGATTGGCCATCATTTCATAACCGACCATAAACTTTTTGACGGTGGCCGAACGAAGCAACGGTGGATAAAAGTGCATGTGCAAATGCCACTCAGGATGCTCTTCTCCGTCGGTTGGAGCCTGATGAACACCAGCCGAATACGGGAAGGAAGTTTCGAAAAGATTATCGTACATCACAGTCAGCTTTTTATAGCAATCAGCAAAAGCCTTTTTACCCTCTTCCGACAACTGTGTCAGATTTGCCACTGCCTTTTTGGGAAGGATCATCACTTCAAAAGGCCACGTAGCCCAGAAAGGCACCAATGCTACAAAATAATCATTTTCAACCAGAATCCGTTCTTTTAGCTCCAACTCTCTTTTCACATAATCGCCTAACATTGTTCGCCCATGTTTCTGATAATAGGCTTTTTGTCGCTCCTGCTCTTTGGCTGGTTCACCTGGAACAGAGTTCTGCGACCAAATCTGACCATGCGGATGGGGATTGCTGCATCCCATAATGTCTCCCTTGTTCTCAAAGATCTGAACATAATTGACAAAATCGAGTTTCCCCAATTCCCTGTACTCCGTCTGCCAGAGATCAATTACTTTCTTGATATTCTCAACGTCCATCTCTGGAATTGTCAGATCATGGCGTGGCGAGAAACAAATCACTTTACAAAACCCCTGTTCACTTTTAGCATAAAACAGCTCTCCATCCAAAAATTCGCCATCGGGAACATCAGGAACCAAAGCACTGAAATCATTTTGAAAAACGAAGGTGTCAGCATAATCCGGGTTCTTTTGTCCTCCCGCTCTTTCATTTCCCGGACACAGATAACACTTGGGATCGAATTCGGGGCGTTTTTCCTCATTGAGTTTCTCTACTTTTCCCTGCCAGGGACGCTTGGTACGATGTGGTGAAACCAAAATCCATTCACCGTTCAGGGGATTAAACCTGCGGTGTGAATGTTCTGTAAAATTAAACTTTTCCATAGATTGTGTGAGTTTGCTTATGAGCCTGCTAATTTAAAAAGTATTTTTTACTTTTTAAACTTATATTGCAAAGAAATACCCCCAAACAGATAAAATTCAACACCCTAAAAAACAAAAAAACCACTCTTCCCGGTGCAATTAAGCAATTCCGGAAAAAGTGGATCGATCTGTTTTACGTATAACTTAAAATCTGGTATTCACCACATTCGAAAACTCAGAACCAAAACGGTAAGAAATTCCCACATTGGTATAAATCTGATAGCTGGTAGACTGCGCTCTTTCCTGAAGCAGAAGTTCTTCCAGAGTTGCTTCTCCGGCAGGGATAGTCAACAAATCGTTTGTCAAATCAAGATCACTTCGAAAGCTTAGCGAAAGACCTTTGACCAGTCGCAAATTGAACCCGGAGTAAAACTCCAGCCGGTTGGCATCGAAATCATGAAAATAATGAGAACCCTTAATGCCTCCCCAAAGGGATCCCCAGGGTTGATCAAAATCCACAGCTATGCGTAAGGCATGCTTAAAAAGAGTCTCCTGCTTTTTAAGAAATATCGTCTCCTCCAGGTAGTAATTCTGGGCAGCCCCCATGGTATATGCAAAAGTAATCGCTTTTTCTGTAGCTTCAGAATAAGGATAAAGACTGTATTCAATACCTGGTGTGGGTTCTATATTAAATTCCATGTTATGAAAGGTGCTGGCCAGCATATTCAAAAACAAACCAGCAGACCAATGCTGCCCAAGACTGCGGATCATATATCCCTGAAAACCATGTCGATAATTATGACTCTCTCGCTCTCCGTCTTCCTCAGAAGTATAACTACTGTTATTCAGATTAAAATAGGGACGCATTCTAATTTTCCACTCATCAGATACTTTATCAGCATAAAATCCCCAACGGGAGTTAAATTTGGTCTGGGATGCCTCCTTATACAAATTGGCCCCACCATAAATTTCAAAAACCCAGTTCTTCCAGGGATCTTCAACGGGTTTTCGATCCATAGTCATTATACTGTCACTGATATTAACGGTAATCAGATTGTTCAACCCGGTATTTGCCAGATAAGGCGCCAGTCCCAATTTCAGACGTTCTATCAATCCGCGCCTGGTATCGTCCTGAGTATTGGACGCTGGTGCCCAATAAGTGATTTCATTATTCATCCCTTCAAATTGCTGACGCCCCAAAAAACTTATGACATAGTTTTCACCACCTGCACCTGATCGCTGACGATTGATTTTCAAATGTACCTGCGATACCTGACGATCCCGAACATAATTGATTACCGGAAGTGACTCCCGAATGTATTGATTGAAATATGGAAAATCCAAAAAGACGGATATAATATCAGCAGAATGGGCCTCTCCGGGCTCCTCGCAACCTCTTGCCTGTTGGGGTGTAACGACAAACAAGGTCGCCATAATAAAAAATAATCGAATTGAAAGATAAAATCCCAAAGCCCGTAAACGAAAAATCATAGTAATAAAGTGAAGTTTTTAACAAATAACCTTTGGGAAGGGAATTTCTAATCTCAGCAATCGATTGCAAAGATAAAAAGTCAGACTTAAAACACAAAAAAATGACCACAACCACTTGATCGAATGTAATTTAACAGAAAACCCTATTCCCAAAAAAAGTTTCCACTTTGACACCTCACCCAATAATTAGTTTAATCCTCAAAAGAAACAAAATCAAAACTGGTACCATATTCGGATTCAAAAGCCCCTTGAAGTGAATAATTCTTAACCACCATGGTTACGGGCAATGGTTCTCCTGCTTCAATTCGTTTTACTCTCTCCGATCCCAGTGCTGCCCTTACCTCATCCTTGTTGTTAAACTTCACATAAGACATCAACTTGATGGGTATTCCGGCTACTTCTATTTCTTTGTTCAAGGGTGTCCCTTCATCTGCCTGAAAAGTTAATTCATACCACATTTCATCAAAATACAATTTACCGGAGGTGAAAAAGGAATCTGACAATTCAAGAATAAAATAATCGTTGGGAACCAGTTCATGTTTAACAATGGTCAGCCCATCTATTATACCTCCTTCTTCAAGGTCCTCAAATTTAAGTATCTCTTCGGTTTCCATTTCTCCATCGGTATAATTGACCGGCTCTTCTTCAAAGAGGTAATAAGCTCCTTCGGCCTGCTCAATTCCATAACCATTCGCAAAAATATCATCTACAAAAGAGCGAAATTCATTATTGGCCTGATAAAAATGAAAATCACGAATATCGTTGGTGTAAAACAGCCCATTTTCGGGAGCAGCATCTGATTTACTGAGATTATCGATCCACTTCCAAAGTTCGCTTTCCAGTTCATTCTTTGTAGGAACCTGATCTGCTTCCGCCTTTTGCTCAGAAACATGAACTTCTGCTTCCTGGCCATCTACTGAAATCACCTCCATCACCTCCCCGCTAACTAAATCACGTGCATCAGTATTAATTTCAATTCCGCTCACTTTTACTTTCACAGAATGCTTTCCACTTAAAACTTTCCCATCCGGAGATTGCTCAAACATTAACTCTGCAAAATATTTAGGCATTTCCTGATAATTCCTGAAATAAAGCACATCCTCCAATCCCAGGTCAATGAGATGATCATTCACTTTTATCTTTTCAGTTAGAAGCTGATTCTTTACCCCATAATCACCAAGAGGACTGTTTATCACTTCTCCTTCAAGCAGGATCGTATCTTTAAAAGTAACAGAAAACCCCTCCTCGTTGTTACGGACTTCCTGAATAGTAAGTTCACTCAAAGAACTTCCGGGTTGTAATTCAGATGCATTATGAACCTGTTCCGAAGAAGAGCAAGACACAATAAAGAACAGACAAACAGCAAATAAAAAAACAGATGAATTTTGCATGAATTTTTGTTTAAGAATAACCTCATTAAATTCTGCTTTTTTAGTTGCACCCTGTTTGTTGTTTTGAAATATCTTCAGGATATTTTTTCACCACAATGGCTGCAAAAACGTGATTCAGATGCATTTTCGGCCCCACAACTACGACATTTGACCCTAACGTTGTTTTGGCGCGCTATTTCTGAGGTAACGATTCCCGTAGGAACAGCAATAATGGCATAACCTGTGAGCATAATGAAGGAAGCGATGAATTTACCAAGGTCGGTTTGTGGAACCAGATCGCCATATCCCACAGTCGTAATGGTAATAATGGCCCAGTAGATACTTTTGGGAATACTATCGAATCCTTCTTCGGCTCCTTCAATTACATACATCAGCGTTCCGAGAAACAAGACCAGAATTAAAATCGCAGTAAAGAATATGGTAATTTTATAGAGACTTGATTTCAGTGCTCCTGCCAAAGATCGGGCCTCGGAAGTAAAACGGGCCAGCTTCAATACCCGGAAAATCCGGATAAAACGTAAAAAGCGAATCACAAACAAAAGCTGAGTAGCAGGAAAAACAAAACTGAGCCACAAAGGAATGGCGGAAAGAAAATCCACAACGCCCCAAAAACTAAAGACATAGCGGTTTGGACGTGGACTGATATAAATACGTAAAAGATATTCCAGCGTAAAAAGCAACGTAAAGAACCATTCAACTCCGTTAAAAAAACCTCCCAACCTGCTGTCCAATGCAGGAACACTTTCCAGTAATACTGTCAGCACACTCAACAAAATAGCCCAAAGCAATACTACGTCAAAAGTCTTCCCCGCTCGGGTATTGGAATAAAAAACTACGATATAAAGCCGGTTCCGCAATTGCATTTGCCCATTATTTTAGTTCGTTTCACAACAGTTATTTTCGGATAAATTTAACAGAAAAAAAACTATTCCCATTGCCTGCATCTATCTTGTTCCTTTTACCTGATCATGATGAATCTTTATTTTGTAGTTTTACAACCAACTAAAACAGAAAAAACTAAACGCTTATGCTCCTCTCCTTCTTGTTACTGATACTGGGACTGGCCCTTTTGCTAAAGGGTGGAGACTGGCTGGTTGGCGGAGCTTCAACACTGGCACGCCGTTATCATGTATCCGAATTGGCCATCGGGCTTACCATTGTTGCTTTTGGCACCTCGGCACCTGAAATGGTGGTAAACGTTTTGGCTTCTGCAGAAGGTCATGCAGATATTGCTTTTGGCAACGTGATTGGGAGTAACAACTTCAATCTTTTCATTATTTTAGGTTTGTCTGCATTGATAGCACCAGTAACCGTAAGTGCTGGTACGGTATGGAAAGAAATCCCCTTGTCGCTGGTAGCGGCTATGGCACTGCTGCTTTTGGCCAATGACCAGCTTTATGGTGAAGGCCCTATGATTTTATCCCGCATCGATGGTATGATCCTGCTTCTGTTCTTTGGTCTTTTCCTGTTTTACATCTATCGCAACATGCAAACCGACACCTATAAGGAAGAGCCAGATGGAAAACCCAGCCCCTTAATCAAAACGATAATCCTCATTGTTGCGGGACTTGCAGGGCTGATATTGGGAGGGCGACTGGTTGTAGATTCAGCAGTGGAGATTGCCCGTTTTTTTCATCTGAGTGAAAAGATTATAGGACTCACCATCGTAGCAGCCGGAACATCACTACCTGAACTTGTTACATCCCTGGTTGCGATAAGGAAAAAAAGCAATGACATTGCCGTGGGTAACATCCTGGGATCTAACATCTTCAATATCTTCCTGATTCTGGGTATTAGTTCCACAATTAAACCGATGCCATTCAGCACTGTATTCAATACAGACATAACCATCCTGATCGCCGGCACAGTAGCCTTGTTTGTGACCATGTTTACAGGAATCAGAAAACAACTGGACAGATGGGAAGCCGCTCTTTTGATATTAGCTTACGCCGGATACATGGTGTTTTTGATCGGGTAATTGTTTTTTGAAGTTCCGGATTTAGCGCATTAACAAACAAATATAGCTCATACGATTT
>DHQK01000292.1:0-2703 GCA_002411085.1 Marinilabilia sp. UBA5340
GAAATTCCGGCAGGCCTTTTTGTGCAATACGGATGAAAGTGTAAAAAGAACACAAAAAAATCTGGCTTTTGTCATGTTTTGGTATGGGCTTTGTCTAAAATAATAGTGATTAATTTTTTACAAACCCTAATCTGAATAATTGAATCTTCGGAATGCTGTTCATTTGAGGATCCCGGAGATTGTTATTCAGGTAAAAAAAACCACTATTATGGAAAAAGCAGATTTTAAGTCATTAACTTTTTGGAATCAACTTTTCAATTGTAAGAGCCGACTTGCTTTAGTGAAAAGCTCCTGGTTTTTAATTCTGTTCTTCCCCCTTTTGCTTGGTAGTTGTGCTGTAGCCAATCTTTCCTCTGAAGTAGTTGCGGAACAACAACAATCTTATCAGCGTCTTTTTCCTGTTTTTGTTTCCGGCAAACTGGATCTTTCAGAAATCAATGAAGAGGTTTATGATGCCCATTTTAAAGGGAAATTTAACTCTTTCAGGGATGCCGATTTGCGGCTTCAAATAGAAGAAGATATGGTGAGAAATATTGGGGATCGACAAACAATTGTTGTGCAGGGCAGCAAAATTTTTGAGCAGAACAGTCCGGTCGCTTACCATGATTTTCTGAAACGACTGGATCGTTATGAAGTGGATGGTATTCTGGTTGTGAATCTTGATGATTACTGGCGAAGCTCTTCTGCTTACAGCGATGATGATTTGGTGATTCACGATGAAGACCCCAATGCAAAATTTTATTGTTATCTGGTGGATCGAAATACTCTGAAGCCCGTTTGGATGGCTCGTTCTGAAGTGAATGGGATAGCCGGAGGCGATGGGCCCCTCTTTTTCAGACTCACAAGAAAAGTCACCAAAGATTTAAGAGAAAAGGGCTTTTTAGCGTCAAAGTAGTGTTTGGATTTTTTTGATCTATATTCAGACCGGAGATGCATCTGCATTTCCGGTTTTTTTTTCCGGAGTAGTACTTCAATAAATGTTCCTGAAAAATCCTCTTCGTTTTTCTATCTTTGCAGCGTGTAAATCTGAAAACAAAAAATAGTTCAATATGAGTAATCAATCATCAGTTCGTGTTCGTTTTGCTCCCAGTCCCACAGGTCCATTGCACATGGGAGGGGTTAGAACAGCCTTGTTTAACTATCTTTTTGCCCGTCAAAATAACGGTACTTTTGTTTTACGTATTGAGGATACCGATCAAACCAGGTACGTGAATGGTGCAGAAGATTATATCATTGAGTCATTGAAGTGGTGCGGACTGGAGTTTGATGAAGGGCCTGTGCAGGGAGGCAGCTATGGGCCTTATCGCCAGAGTGAACGTAAAGCCCGTTATCGGAGATTTGCAGATCAGTTGCTGGAGAAGGGACATGCTTACTATGCTTTTGATACAGCTGAGGAGTTGGATCAGGCACGCAAAGTTGCTGAAGAGGAAGGGCGAACTTTTTCTTACGATGAGCATACGCGTCTTGCTATGAAAAATTCTTTGGCCCTGCCTCGCGAGGAAGTCGACCAGATGATTGCGAACGGGCAGCCCTATGTTATTCGTTTTAAAATGCCTGATGAAGCCGAAGTGGTGGAAGATGAAGATATGATTCGCGGAAAGGTATCATTCCGGACTTCAGAATTAGATGATAAAGTACTGTTTAAAGCAGACGGGATGCCCACTTATCATCTGGCCAATGTTGTAGATGACCATTTGATGGAAATTACGCATGTGATTCGGGGAGAGGAATGGCTTCCTTCCATGCCCTTGCATGTTCTTCTGTATCGTGCGTTTGGCTGGGATAAGCCTGTTTTTGCCCATTTGCCTCTGATTCTGAAGCCCCAGGGAAAAGGAAAACTCAGTAAGCGTGACGGAGACAAGCTTGGGTTCCCGGTATTTCCATTGAAATGGAGGGACCCTGAATCAGGAGAAGTTGCGGCCGGCTATCGGGAAGATGGCTATTTCCCTGAAGCCTTTATTAATATGCTGGCCTTGCTGGGGTGGAACCCGGGAACAGAGCAGGAGCTTTTTTCAAAAGATGAACTGGTGAATGCCTTTTCGTTTGATAGGGTAAATAAGGCCGGTGCCCGCTTTGATCCGGAGAAAGCAAGATGGTTTAATCATCAATACCTGATCCAAAAGACAGATGAAGAGCTGGCTGGATTGTTTGGTCCGGTATTGGTTGAGAAAGGAGTGGTTCCGCCACCGTTAGATAGTCTTGCTTCAATAGTGGGGCTTGTTAAGGAGCGTGTTAGTTTTGTTTCAGAATTGTGGGAACAGAGTGCTTTCTTTTTTGCGATTCCCGAAGAGTATGATGCCAAAGTGGCTAAAAAAAGGTGGAAAGGAGATGTTCCGGCATTTATGTCTCAGTTGGCAGTATTTTTTGCAGAAGAAGAAATCTCATGGAAGGCTGAATTATTGAAGGAAAAAGTCTCCGGCATGATCAAGGAGAAGGAGATGAATTTTGGCGCCGTGATGAATTCCCTGCGACTGGCGCTGGTCGGAGGAAGCTTTGGTCCCGATTTGTTTACCATCGTAGAGATGCTTGGCAGGGACGAGGTCGTTGACAGGATTCATAAGGCAGTGGACCAATTGGGTGGATGATTTTATGCTAAGTCTATAACCAGGATATTCGATAGGCGTGTTTAATGGTTCAGATAAGTAGTGGATCCAAAACCCGAACCCCATCCCGCTACCCCCTCCTGACCCCCTTAAAGGGGAA
>DHQK01000292.1:2974-7724 GCA_002411085.1 Marinilabilia sp. UBA5340
AAAACCCGGAACCCAAAACTCGTTTCAATGGATATAGAAAAATTAAAACATCTGCTTGAAGGTCCCCTACCCGGGGAGCCGGCTCATGAGTTGATGTCACCGAGTGTTCGTCATACGGGCACGCGGATGCCTGATCCCTCAAGAGCCCGGCTCAGCAGTGTTTTGATTTTGTTTTTTCCCAAAGAAGGGCAATGGTTTATGCCTTTTATTCAGCGTCCTGTGTATGACGGGGTGCATAGTGGTCAGATCAGTTTTCCTGGTGGTAAATGTGAAGAGTCGGATTTGGATTATTGTGCTACGGCTTTGCGGGAAACACATGAGGAGATTGGGATAGATCCTGCCAATATTGAAGTGCTTGGAGAGTTGACGCCTTTGTACATTCCCAATAGCAATTTTTATGTGTATCCGCAAGTGGGATGGATGAAACACGAACCTGTATTTATTCCTGACCCTACGGAAGTGGATGAGGTGATAGAAGTTCCGGTGGATGTATTGCTGAAAGATGAAAATGTCCGCCGTTTTTCCAAAGAGATAAACGGGATCTCACTTACCGCTCCTTATTTTGATGCCGATGGTCGCCGGATCTGGGGGGCTACAGCTATGATGCTGAGTGAAATGCTGGAGTTGCTCCGGCGTTTGTAGCCTTTTGTCTGAGAGTCCCGGTCATGCTGATTGCTGGCAGAGTACTATTCCATCACATTTTTGTAATGATCGTAACGTTCCAGAATCTCAGTAACGTAATGATAGGGTTCCTCACCCCTGCAATAACCAAATTTCACCACCGGATCGTTAAAATATTTGGGTTCTGATTTGTGGAGCAGGTAATAATCTACGTTGTTTTCCCATACCAGTGGATCTTTGCCGTATTTCTCGGCCAGATTCATGGCATCTAAAACATGTCCCAGGCCTACATTATAGGAAGCAAGGACAAACTTGATGCGTTCTTCCGGATTCTCTACTCTCGATTTCAGGCGTTCATCCAGCCACCGCAGAAATTCTACCCCTCCCCGGATGTTCTGTCTTGGGTTTTCGGGATTGGTTACTCCGAACCTGTTGGCCGTTGCCGGCATCAGCTGCATAAGGCCTTGTGCGCCTGCCCAGCTCTCTACTTTGGGCAGAAACCGGGATTCCTGATAAATTAAAGAAGCTATCAGCCGCCAGTCCCAATCAAAGTTGTTACTTTCTTCTTTAATCAGCTCATCGAAATCGGAAACCTGACCTCCTTTAATGGAGTGAAAGCCTTCATCTACCAGATGAACCGACCGTTTGTTGAGATAATACTTCTGGTATATCTGGCTGTATCTGGCTGTTTTTTTAAAACTGATCAACCAGTTGTTCACAACATTCAGAAGATCGGGAGAGGTTGAACGAAGGGCCCAGGAGAGCTTCTGGGGAAAGCTGATGGCTGTTTCCACATCCAGGTTAGGGTAGTAATTCAGATTCACGCGAGCCAGGTTTTCATCACATACCGTGTATTTTATTTCGCCTGATGCGACCAGTCCTATCAGTTGTTCCACTTCATAGTCGGCAATTTCCACAATATTGATACTGTCACCAATCTCTTGGGCCAGATTTCGGAGACGCTTGGCATAAGCCGATTCTTTCTGAACATAAATGGTCTGGCCGGCCAGGTTCAGTTGGTTTCGGATCAGTTTATTGTATGCTCTTTGCCCCTGGTTGTTGTTGTCGGCATGGTAGCGTTGCTGTATCAATACCTGTCTGCTGAAACTATGGGGCTCAGAAAACTGAATCCCTCTGTTTTTTTCAAGGGTGGCGGCCAGACTGCTGGCGATGATGTCTACTTTACCGGTTTTCAGGTTGCGGTAATTTGTAGACAGGTCGTTGTTGACCGTCACATCAAGTTTAAGCCCCATATAGTTGGAGAACTCCTGGAGAAGCTCCAGTTGATATCCCATTGGGGTTCCTTTATATACGAAATAATTGGTGGAATTGTAGTTGGTGACGACTCGTACGACTCCTTCTTCTTTAATGTCGTTGAGATCTCTGCTGGAGAGTTCTGTCAGATCCCTGGTGACAGAATCTTCTTTCCGGGGAAGACACCCTTGAAATAATAAAGCAAGAATTAAGATGATGGTAAAAGACTTTCCCATATATAGCTTTTTCTGACCTGTCTCAAATAGTATCTCTTTAAGACTTCAGGAGGCAGATCAATAGTCGCTGCAAAGATACCAAATTATTGGTTTGCAGACAAAATGGGGTCGCGTCCTCCTTCTGAATTAATCATAGAAATTCCACGAAACACCAAATCTCAATCCTCCGGGGTTTACGGGATATCCGATGGTATGGAAATAGTTGTTGTCAATCCATCCCTGATTGATGTGATCATATTTGACGAAAATATTTGCTCGTTTAAGATGGAAATTTACAAATGGGTCTATTACCGGATAATTGCCCGTTTTTCGTTCCTTTTGGATGAAGAATTGTCCTGTAGCAGGCATAAAGTCGGGTGCATAATAAGCTGTATGGTATCTGACATCAAACCCAATTTGGAAAAACAGAACCTGAAAGAGGGTGTTTTCAAAGTAATTGGAACTGAATATGGCAAATTCGGGAACCGGAATGATGCGCTCGTTACTGGTAATCTGGTAACTCATTTCGTTTCGGCTGTGCAGATTCCATAGTTGAAAGTGTTTCTTCAGACTAAATTGTATGAGCTGAAGGAATTCACTCGTTTGTTCGGGGAGTGCTTCCTGATTCCAGAAGATGTGATCGTTTAAAAGTCTGACTTCACCCGTCAGTTGCAGGCGACGTGTTGGGATATTTATTCCTCCCCTGATTTTTACGGTTTGTTCCGGGTCAAATCGTTTGTCCCACCGGATGTGATTGGAATGGTATTGCTCTGTGAAAAAGTCGGGCGAGGTAAGGTAAATGCCACCTCTGGCAAAAACTCCCGCAGTGTCTTTCCCAACTCGGAATTGACTCCTCAATCCACCTGTTATTTCACTGTCTCCGGCTTTGTAACCCTGGAACCAAATCCTTAACCCGGCATCGTAAAAAAAGTTATTTCCCTGGTTTTTGAAGAGTTGTCCTCCAAAAGCGGTGGCTGTTCGTTTTTCTTTTTGTTTGTGATAAATATAGTCGCCGGTAGGCGCCCCTGTGGAATCGGTAATTTCAACAGTGCCGGCAGGCCAGCGATTGCGTTCCACTTCATTCATCAGGTATACCCGCATCCCAAATCGTAAAAAAGGATTGGCCTCTTCATTGAACTTCAGCTGAACGGTATTGGTATAGGTAGTTTGATATGTGGTGTCTTTGGTCTGGTTAGTATCGTTGTAGATCTGATTATAATACCACAACGAGGTGTCTGCAGGAAAAACTCCGCTCAAATCATCAATTTTATATGCACGTCGGTAGCGGTTCATTTCAAAGGTATGACTGAGGGTGGCCAGGGGCGTTTTTCTGCTTACTGAATCGTTGACGGGAATGGAGATGTTTCCAATTTTTAGTTTTTGGTTGATGAAAAGTCTGTAGTTGTCTATGCGGGTGGATGCATTGGTGAAATTGACAGGAATGTATTGTGGCCCGTCGTATTCATTGTCTTCCGGATTCAGAATGTTATTGTCGTCAATAAGTCCTCCATTATTTAGCTGATCTGTCTTTCCGTAGAAGAACGATCCGTGCACGAGGTATCTTTCTCCCGAATAGGATGAAAAGAGACGAAACAGGCGGTTGTCGACTTGCTGTCCGGCATATTTTCCCACCGAGGAGATTAATTTGTAGTTAAAACCTACATTCAGTTTTTCATTGATATTTTGTGTGAAGAGAACCCCTACATGTTCTTCGCTTCGTCTTTTTGGGCCACTGTGTTGATAATAAAGATTGGTGTATGGTGTGCGTGTATTATAGTATTTCCAATCTTGGGGCGAGGTGAGCCAGTAATCCAGCGTTTGGGCAAAAAGAAACCTCCGGTGAATTGGCCTGTCCTCAATGATGACTGATTGGGCGGGAGCTCCCAGGTTGCCAGTGAATACGCTGGCAATAGATTTTTGGTAGATCGGGTTGTAGATCTGAAACCCTGTGGATATAGTATCAACAGCGATCGTATCTGAGAGACTAAAGTCGTCAACTAACCGCCAGTTTTTTACTTCACGAGGAATGGTCGGAAACTGACTGCCTTCCTCCTGTTTCTGATTTTCTTCCCCGGTGCGGCCCGGACTATTCTGAAATCCTCCCTGTTGCATGGTTGAAAAACCACGGTTCCCACCGGACTGGTTGTTGCCACGGGGTAAAAACTGCGCAAATGCCGTTGAACTCAATGCCCAGAATACTATATTTATTATCAATAATTTCTTCATTGCATCGCAAAGATATTGAAAAATAGAATGTGCGAAAGCTTGTATCGAAAAACTGTGGCTGTATCCCCTGCTATGTATTCTGTTTTCGATGGCCCGACACCGTTATTTTCATTTATATTTGTATGATTGTTGTTTTTCCTGATTGATTTTTCAAAAATCAGGAATGGTTAAGTTATATCTATGCAAACATTATTGTCCGTTCCCGGGAATGTCGTTGATTCGTTTAATTCATTGGAAAGCCCCAAAGGCCGTCAATGTTTTGTCACCAGTGATCCTGATGGCGGAAAAGTAGGCTCAGGAGGAGGCACTGCCTGGCTGATGGCTCAACATTTTGATACCTCACCGTTTACCTCCTTCGATGAATATTTGAAATCTGATAAAAAAATCATTATCCATGCCGGAGGCCAAAGTCGCCGTTTGCCTGCTTATGCTCC
>DHQK01000128.1 GCA_002411085.1 Marinilabilia sp. UBA5340
GCCGAAAGACTTAACTTCACATTTTTGGCTTTCGCAGGATCATAATTTCCAAGGATCAGCGTACACTCTTTCAGGCTATTGTAATGCAACCCATACTGAGCCGTAATCATCCCCATTTGAAAGACCCCTTTAAACTCACCTGTAGAACGTGATGCATTACTCCCAAGACGACCTCCTGAAACAGAATGTAACATACCACTGGCACTGCTCTTCAGAACATCCTGACCGTTTAGTATCTCTCTTACCACTTTGGCATCATCCGGTTCGGTGGAAAACAGTAAAATAGAAGGTTCACCTCCGGGCTGAGGGCCCATCACATCCATCATGTGTGAAGAAGCAAAGCCCAGAGCCGGATTGACAAACATAGATCCCACAGACACTCCTATTTTGGCAAGTTGCCAATGCTTGGCGCCTCCAATCTTGGAAGAAACGGTATAAGAGAATCCTTTAGAATTAAGCCCCTCCTCAGGTTCAGGAACTCTATATGAAAAATGACGCACATAGTCGTCTGAAAGACTTCCTTTTAACTGAAAAGACTCATTCAAAAACTCTTTAGTCTGATAAACATAGCGATCAAACAATTCCAACTCCACCTTTTCGGTTACTGCGGGCAAAGTCCCTATCACTGTATCACACTCATACACGATTTCTGTAGTATCGTATCTGGTTTCCTTGAAAAAAGCAGGATTCATCAATGCAGGCCCCTCCTTTCCGGCTTCACGCTTTATCGTAACCAGGGCATTTCTGCGTGAAAGTCCGCGACCGGTAAACTTAAAGTCATATACAGACGACTCAGGAGCCCGGAATTTATATCCCTCCAGTTCCTCAATCTTACTTCTTCGGGCAACTACTTTTGTTTTTTGGGTGACCACCTCGAATTGGTCGATTTTTCTTTTATCTGTTTCCAGATCTATAATCACCAGGTCTCCTTTTTGTAAACCGAATTGAAAAACATGAGTGTCATTGGTTATTTCGATATAACCGTGAAAAACAGTTTGTGTCTGCTGGGCGCTGACACCTGAAACAAAAAGAAGCAAACACACTAATAACGATTGTATTCTCATAGATTTTTTTGTTTTTGGCAGGTTTCTTTTGAAATAGACCTGCCCTTTTTGAGGATTTAAAGTTTCATTCTAATCAATTAGTTGCATCGGGAAACTTCTTTTGAAAAAAGAGGCTGTCTCAAAAGTATAAGACTCAAAAGATGTGTCATATTGAGCGTAGTCGAAACATCTGTTTTTCAAAGAAAAAGATTCTTCGACAAGCTACCAATGACAGACTTATGTAACAATCAAAAAATCAGCAAATTAATAGCTAGCCTCCTTTAGGGACCTGAAAGCTACCCCGGGTCGATAACCCGGGGTTATTCAAATTTGCTCCCTACGGGGACGAGCCACATCTGTCATATTTCCCTTAACCCCCAAAGCTTAAATGGGATAGCCACTCAGAATGATATCAAATTTGGACTTTTGATACAGCCTCTATCTAACCAACTATTGGGCAGCTTCAGGATTTCTATGTAGAATGGCCCCGGGATCATACGCTGCCGGATTAAACGCTTATTTTCCCATCAGAAAATTATCCTTTTCTACAACGGACGATACGCAATCTCTTTATCCAAAACTTCCACAAACCTGCTCATATTGTTTTTCACAATAGATTTAACGGATGGAGTAGCTGCTTTGGCTTTGGCCACTAATTCCTCTTCAGTCATCAGTTCCCCTTCATCGTTTTTGAGACTTGAGGGCTTAGCACCTTCAGCACCGGAATAAGTGGTTTTAACCTTACTGTCAGTAAAATTCTGAGGAACATTAATGGTCGTTATTTTCACCGGGGCAGAAAAATCCCTTACATCCCAAACCTCGACCGGGAAATCAGCTGAAAGAGACGCTGATATCGTTGTGGTGGTAGTCGTTCCCTCTTCGATACGGAATTTAGTTCCACCATCCTCTCCTCCAGCAAGGCTTATAATTTTTTGCATACTTTTATAGTCTTCTTCCGAAATTTTCTTTTCCGTTTTTTCCTCAGTAACTGCATCCGTTTTTATCATGTAGTAAACTTTGTATGTCTTAGTAGTTACTTCAGGACCTGACGAACTGTATTTAAAATCACCGGCACCTTGCCCCATTTTAATTAACAAGAATCCATGTCCCAATAATTGAGCAGCAGGGCTGTATTTAGAGGCATCAGAAAGGTTTATCTTTTTCAACTCATCAGATGGAACGGGTGTCTGAATATGACCATTGGTTTTTTCCTGCAACCCATACCCAAGAGCAGAAGGAGCTACATAACTTCCATCTCCTTCGATCAAAAACAAATCAACCTTACTGCGTGCTTTGGCCGCTTTTGCTCTTGCATCTGCATCTTTGTAACCTTTGACCCACCTTGTGCCAATTTCTTCAAACAATCCGGCAGCTTCTTCCTGAGCTTTAAATGTCTGTTCTTTCTCTTTAGCTAAAGCCTGGGCATACAACAGGCTGGCCCCCTTTTCCTTCACCTCATCCTGACGGGCATTGGCACCTTTAAAATCAGGAATAATTTCAGAAGCCGACTTAAAGCGTGCAATCGCATAAATCATATCATTGATACGATCAGATTTGGACAAACGCTCCCCGTCATTGAAGTAAATGGTGGCCATACGCTCTTTGCTGTCTTTGAAATTCTCCACCTGTTTTTCGGCCGACCGAAACATGTTCACACCCTCAATCAACTCATTAAAATCGGTGGTTGCATTAGATATGCGCACCCCTTCATCATAATAAACAAGCGCTTTGTACTGTTTCATCTGGTCATCATAATCATCCGAATATTTACTTGTCTTGTCGAAATGCGTAAAGGCTTCTTTTCGTTTCTCATACTCAGTATTATTCTCAACCAGGTCAGAGCCCGCATCATAATGAGCTTTAGCAGCTTTGGCTCTGGCCTCTTCAAGCAATGGAGCATAATCCCTTATCTGAAAAGTGACCGTTTCACCTTTATTTGAAACACTTCCTCCATCGAAGCGGGCAAGCACTTTGTTCAAGCGCATCCACCCGGGAATCTTATCTGCCAGTTCATCATAACCGAATTCCGTTTCCGGAGCAGCCTTTTCGATGCGTTCCATATCTTTCAATGCCTGAGGATAGTACTCATTGAATTTTTTGAACCTCCGGTTCTGCACTTTTTTCAATAATTTTTCAGCAAAATCAGTTGCTTCATCAACAGACTCCTGAGCAAAAACTGGTTGCCAGGCAAATACGCCTAAACCAATAAGCAGTAATAACAATGTTTTCTTCATGATTGTAATGTTAGCTATTAAGGGAATGTCCCATTAATTGATAAAGTAAAATGAAAATCAATTGTCAGAAAGAAATGATAAGTTGCACTATGAGTTCCGAAGATCTCATGTCATTAGTTGCATCTCAAAGATATTTCTGAAAAAAGAAACGCCCCCGGCAACCAATCATGCGGAGGCGTTTCAACCCTAAACCCAAAAACATTCTTTATCTATTCTGCGCGAACAATTCTTTTGCCCCGGAAATTCCCCTGACGTGAAGAGGCATTCTTCAAAAATTCTGAAGCCTTTACATCCAAAATACCGGCACGTTTCTGGTATTGAATCAGACCTTTTATTTCATCGATTGTATAAGCATTCGGATTACTTTTCTTCAAATCTGCAGGCAACTTGCTCCTTAACCCGGCACTTTTCAGTGAACTTTCATCCACTACGCCATTGTTTATCTGAACCGGCTTTCCTTCTTTTCCTGTAAAGAAGATAAAGTTGTTCTGCTCGTATTGCTCTTCAATGGTATTAAATCCATCGGCAAACAAAACAAAGTAATATTCACCATTGAGATCATCCGGCAGGTTATACCCGAATTCAAAATTATACTCTTTCCCATCATTCATAGATGCTGTGGCTACAGACATTCCGGATGGCACATCGAAATAGTTCCAGTAATTCTGCTCTCCATAGCTCACCATATCGGCATCGACATCAGCAAAATCACCAAACTGTCCTTTATTGGCCTCGCCTACATCATCGGTGTAATAATCAAAAACCAACATCCCAAAATCATTCTCAGGATCGTAGGCATTGTAGTAGTAATATACGATATTCCAGTCATCAGAAGCAGGAACGACACTGTTTCCGCGATTAAAAACATTATAGGTGATATAGCGGTCATCATCATAGACATTATCCACCTGATCCTGAAGCTCTATGGCAATAAGATCTTTGCCATCTACCCGGTAACTGGGATCAATCACACTCTCGTCAAACATCTCCTGTGACAAACCACCTTTATCGCCCTCGATTACATAAGCTGAATAAACCAACTGACTGGTAAAGAAGTCATAGTCGACCCATACATATCCTTTATCACCCCACCATTCGCCCCAGGAGTTAACAATCAGGAATGCTCCATTGGCTCCTTTGTTATCGTCATATCCCACACAACACATAGCATGACGGCCATGTTCTTCGGGTGGCGCACTGTAGTCATCGGTGTACATAACTTCTCCGTCACGCTTTGCGTCAAAGTTAAGCCCCAGGACACAACTTACCTGCACGGGACGCCCCATTTGCAGATAAGATTTCACGGCTTCAACACTCTCATGATCCACCACGCGATAACTTTCAATTTTATAATTACCAGCTTCAGTTGTCCAGGCAGATTGCGGCTGCAAATCACACTCGGATCTGTCGTCCAGCTGATCGTATGGAGCTGTAGCGTATGTAGCCACACCCCGCTCCTGCATCACTTTAAAAGCACTCCCGGGCCAGGATCCCCCACAATCAGGGCCGTGAGATATTGACAAATACATATCCAGCGGACTGAATACATTGTTATCATCTTCCAAATCGGCCTGGGAAAGGTTGTGTTCGCGGGCATACATGATGGTACGAGCATAATAAGCAGTAGCCCAGGCAGTACAAGTCCCGTAACCACCCTGACTGCGCACCGGAGGCACATAGTCGGTAAGCAGCACCTGACTGCCAAGCTCAATATTGGCATCTGCCAAAGTAACCAGCGATAAATCCTGTGGAATTGTTTTCAGGCTTTCCTGTTCTTTTTCATGATCGAGGCCTGTAGCAAATTCGGAATCATCATCTTCTTCCTCTTTCTCCTCATCGTCCAATTGTTCTTCCTGCTCTTCCGCCTCCTCAATGGCATTTTCAATTTCCTCGCAGGAGGAGATAAAAAACATCAAAAGAAACATCATGGATGTCAGCTTTAAAATAAAAAGTAGCTTTCTCATTATTATAAAATTTGTTTTTTCAGATTACATTCAACTCTGCGGTTATATCACATCTCTTTTTCTCTTTAATTCGCTGCTATACTATCTATTTTCTTCTTCTGATGCAGGATTTTCCAATCCCGACAATTCACCAGCACATTTCACATCTTGCATCAAAGGCAATTGGGAAAAACGAACTTTTGAAAAATCAACGTCATGAGCAAAAGAACTACCACTCAGGTTGGCATCCAGCAGGACAACCATGTCATTGAAGTTGGCTGTCCCTTTGAATGTGGCTTCTCCCAAATCGAGATCCATCAAAAACCGGGATTTCCCAAATTCTGCATATTTTTGAAAGGACGCGGCACCCCAGAAGGAAGCCCCCTTAAATACAGCGGACTGAAACATAGCAGCCTCGCTGAATTCGGTTTTAAAAAAACGTGTCTTATTCTCAAAAACTGCGTTGATAAAACGGGCTTTATCATAAAAAACACTTCCCGATAAGATAGCATTCCGTCCTTTAAACCAGGCGTTGTCAAAAGAAGCGGGCCCCAAAAACTCGCAGGATCCAGCAAAAAAATCACCTTCAACCATAACATAATCCATGTTCATGGTATCGCGGAAAACACAATCGTTAAAAACCACATCTTTTCTGAATTCAACAATATAAGTGACACCATTGACCCGCTTGCTGGCAATAAACTTATAGAATTGGCAATTCTCAAACACCACCTGCCCGGTCACTTCTGCCTTCATCACTCCCGGAGCTGCAGCTTTGAACTCCAGAATTCCTGTCAAATCAAGATCTTCCTCAAAATTCCGGTCTTTCACCACTATATCACCATCCTTTGTGAATGATTTGGTTGAGAAATGACCAATAGCCCGGCACCCGGGTACACCCCAAAGCCCCAAAAAAATGGTTATCAATACAGTAATACTTATTTTCGGCAGATGCTGCATGTTTGTATTTTTTCAGTGTTACAGATTAAGTTTGAGGTTAAGATTGAAGCTGAGGTAAGAAATCATCTCAAAAAAAGTCACCGTACTTCCTTAGCTACGCATATTGAGACCTTTAAAGCTCTAATGGTAAGATCTTTCACTCCGTTCATAATGATAAAAGACCGGGATTTTTAGACATTTTGAACAAATCCCCGAGGGATTACCCCCCTTATTGCTGGTATTTCATTCCGGACTTCACGTCCACCAGTTCCCACTGTTTGTTAGTATTGCTGTCTTTGTCCCATTGCTGTACGTTGCAACCGTTTTTGTGGATATTGGAATTACTTGCATCCAGGTATTTGCCGGAATATTTGTTTTTTAGGTAAAACCGCCCGGGAGATACCTCCTCCAGCTTCCATTGCTGGGGTTCGCTGCTTCCGGCACTCCATACCTGTACATTGGCACCTTTATCTTTCTTGTAAGTCCCGCAAAACCAGGTTCCGTCGAAACAACCATGTACATCCAGATTCATACGTGCATGCTGTGTCTGGATATGATAATAGCCATTCCCAACAGGGACAAATTTAAATTTCTGATCAGCCCCTCCATCAAGCGTCCAAAGTTGAACGTTAGCTCCGTTGGAACGGGCTTTATCCGAATTTTCAGCACCTGAAACATCCAGGTATTTTTGTGCCTTCACATTCCGTATATAAAAAACGGTGCCTTCAAGTGGTATTTCAGACTTTACCACACGTTTTCCACGACGCTGTGCATCGATTTCTCCATAAGGGACTATAAATAAAAGTGTAACAACAATCAAAAAGAGCTTTTTCATAATTATTTACTGTTATTTTTATTAGAACATTCGATAATTGACAATCACAGACTGTTAGTAGCTGTGTTTGATTAATTGGTTGCACCTTTGGAGGGGAAATGAAAAAAGAAATGGATATTTTTGAATGATTTGAAAGATTCTATTTGTAAAAACATTTCTGTCACCCCTGCCGGGGCTT
>DHQK01000260.1:0-2519 GCA_002411085.1 Marinilabilia sp. UBA5340
TTGACTTGCCAAACAGGTACTGGTCATCAATGTTGAGCGCCTTTTTGTCGGATTGGAAGTCCATTACCAAAGGACGCATCATGCTTGACTGATTGGCTGTTACATCCCACGAAGTAGAATAGATGTAAGGCAACAAGCTGTAGCGCAGGTTGATGTATTTTTCGATGGCGTCGTAAACAGGTTCGCCTTTTTTTCCGAATTGATATATTTCACGTGGGGCATCGGCACCATGCGAGCGCATCATGGGGCAGAAGGCACCAAACTGAACCCACCGGGCATACAGTTCGCGATAATCAGCGTTTTGCAGAGGGTTTTGATAATCCCAAAGGAAGAATCCGCCTATGTCGCTATTGTAGTGAGGCACACCACATAATGTTAAGTTTAAGCCACCAGATATCTGTTTGCGTAAGGCGTCCCAGGATGCCACCACATCACCAGACCAGGTATTGGCGCCATAGCGCTGCTGCCCGGCAAATACCGAGCGGGTTAAAATAAAAACCCGTTTATCAGAAGTCACTTCGCGCTGATGTTTGTAAACTCCGCCAACAGTCATTAAAGGATAGGCATTACGCACTTTTCGGAACGAGCCCAGATAAGTCTGGTTATCAAAATCGGAAGGTTTCGGGTCGAAGTGATCGGGTTCGGACGAATCGATCCAGAAACCATCAATGCCAAGGGAAAAAATACCTTTTTTCAGATATTTCCAGTAAATGTCTCGGGCTTCAGGATTATAGGCGTCATAAACGCGCACACCTGACGGATAATCAGGGTTGGGGGGCCATTTAAAGGAACCCGATTCCGGCCAGGTTTTAAAGTCCATGAGCGCATCAATGCTATCCAGCTCCCGGTAAGGTTTTGTCTCAGGTCCAAAAGAATTCCAGATGGAAATAATCATGTGTGCATTCATGTTATGCACATCATTCACCATTTTTTGCGGATCGTAGAATTCCTCATTAAGGAACTCCATGGCATTCCAGAGGTAGTTGTTGCCCCAATAACGCCAGTCCTGGATAATGCCATCAAGCGGCACTCCAAGTTCGCGGTATTTGCGCACAACACCTACTGTTTCGTCCTGACTTTTATAGCGTTCCCTGCTTTGCCAATACCCATAAGTCCACAAGGGAAACATAGGTACCTGCCCGGTTAATTCGCGCATTTGGGCAACTACACCGTCGGCATTTTCTCCATACATAAAATAATAATCTATGCCATCGCCAACATCTGACTTAAATGTCGTTTGTTGCTGGTTATCGCTAAATGTCGTTGGTGAATAGTTGTCCCAGAACAAGCCATAGCCTTTGTTCGACTGGAAAAAGGGGACAAAATCCTGGGTGTTGTTTTGAACCATGCGTATTTCGAGATTGCGCTGAACCATTTTCCCGTTTTGCAGAATGCCCAAGCCATAAATGGCCTCCTGTTTGTCCAGGACAAACTCCTGAGAAACGCTGAACGTCTTTTTTCCTGCATCGTCAAAAGGAGTGAAGTTTGAGCCGGAATCCTTTTCATTTAGAAGCGTTTCACCGGAAGGAGAGATGAATGATATAGCTCCATTATTTAACTCGATTGAAATCTGAAGCCTTTCACTTTTTAATAATAAAGAATTCGCGGTTTCTTTTATTTCAAAGTCTGTTTTTCCAGGTTGATGAACAACTGCAAGACTTTCTTTCAAAAAGCACGATTTTTCGGGCCATTTTTTAATTCTGACAATGGAAGGGGTGTGAAAATTGATTTCGTAATTAATTGATCCAATGGTTGTTTTAATTCCGGTTTCTGTTTTTTGATAGCTTTGACCATTTGAATTTAAACCGATCAAAAACAAAATCAAACAAGTTAAATTGAATTTTGCGTTTATCATATCCCTGATTGTCATATTTTTAAAGTTTTTATCTTTAGCCGGATACAAAATTTTGGTTTGCGAATCCTGTGTTCGATAATTCCCAAACCACTCATCTTCTTGAGGACTAAAAAATGACCTGAATAATTCACAAAGATCCCAGAATAGGATTATTGTGAATCGTTCAGGTCTGATTTAACCTATGGCATATTTTTCTTATCAACTGTCCAGACTTTTGATTTTGAAAGCAGACAAGGATCTCCGGTAAACATTTTTCCAGCTTCCTTATCGTCTTTCAATTGCCAATTATACCATGCAGTTGCTACTTTGGCAAATTCACCGCCATGGGGCTGGCGGTAGGTTCCACCGTGGCCCACATCCATATTGGCAACAAATACCGGAACATGATTGATGCGGTTGAAATCGTCCATCCCGTTATTGTAGGCAATATCCGATTCCCCACCAAGTAAATAGAGTGTGGGGGTATGTAGTTTTTTTAGGTGGTCTTTAGTCAGGGCAGGCATGCCTGGCATTCCCCCATTAGGATTATCCAAAATACCACTGTTGCAAACAACGGTTGTAGTAACCCTTGGATCAGGTGCAGTTTCAAGAGTTTGCAAGCCTCCGCACGACATACCGCTTACTGCAATATTTGAAACATCAATTTTTTTGAAAAAAGGGCTTG
>DHQK01000260.1:2841-4512 GCA_002411085.1 Marinilabilia sp. UBA5340
TGGCATAGGCCCAATTGCCACAACCAAAAAGCCATGTGATGCTACTTCCGATAAAAAATTGATATGTTCCCATGGGGAATTGGCGCAGGCACCATTTCCCCAGGCAATGATGGGTAATTTGTTTTTCTTTCCGAAAGCGTCAAGATCTTTTGGTCGGAAAATAGTATGGGTTGGGAGTGAATTATCGGTGTACATTATTGCACTAAAATTACCGGTTCCTCCATCTTCAACAACTCGGATTTTAGTATTTGAAGAAGGTGATTCCTGTCCCCACAAGGTGTTTTGAAAAAAGAAAACACTAATGGTGCAAGCTATAAGTAATTGGATTCTTTTCTTCATAAGTAAAGAATTGTAGATTTCTACTAAAAACTTAAATGGTTTATTACTCAATAATTATCATTTCGCTTTTTAAATCTTTTGCATCGGAACTGTTTCCGTAGAAAACTTCATATTTTCCTGGAGTCACCGCCATTTTTCTCTGATTCCAATCGTAAAACTCAAAAGAGGAAGGAGGGAGGCTGATGTTGGCCTTTCTTGTTTTCCCAGCAGGAACTTCCACTCGTTCAAAACCCTTTAAGGTTTTAAGCGGTCCGTCAATGTCGTTAACCTTGCGGACATAGACCTGCACGATTTCTGTTCCATCGTGTTTTCCGACATTTTTTACCGGAATGTTTATGCTGATTGTCTCATCCTTATTTATGGTTGTCTTAC
This sequence comes from Marinilabilia sp. UBA5340, assembly GCA_002411085.1. Classification (GTDB taxonomy): domain Bacteria; phylum Bacteroidota; class Bacteroidia; order Bacteroidales; family Marinilabiliaceae; genus Marinilabilia. The sequence continues at coordinate 3,553 of DHQK01000260.1, forward strand.
TCAATTTTGCTTTACCAATCTCGAAACTGGTATAACTGAGTCCGAAACCAAACGGGAACAGATGATCGGTTGTGTAGCGATAAGTGCGACCTTCCATAGAGTAATCTTCAAAGTCACCCAGGTTATCAGAATTCCGGTAGAAAGTAAGCGGAAGTTTTCCTGAAGGGTTGTAATCACCAAAAAGTACATCGGCAATAGCCTGTCCGCCTGATTCGCCTGCATACCAGGCCTGAAGAATGGCATCGCACGATTCGGTTTCGGGTTCCAATGCAATGGCCGAACCGGAACAGTTCACAAAGATCACGGTTTTACCGGCTTTTTTGAGTGCTTTGAGCGCATCCCGTTGTACGGAAGGCAACTCTATGTTGGTGCGGTCGCCACCCTTAAACCCGGGGTAGGAGACAGGCATTTCTTCTCCTTCGAGAGAACCTGAAAGACCTCCTGCAAACACGACTGTTTCTATGCCTTCCAGCTTTTTGAGCATATCTGTGTAGTCCACATTTTCTTCTCTTCCAAAATCAAGTTCGATATTGGCTTCCCAGTTCTCACGCTGGGCATACCGAATTTTTATATTATAGGTTTTGCCAGCCTCTACTGTAATGGGGAATCTTGCGGGTATTGTTCTCCAGTTGGTGTAGCTGATCAGGGTATCACTATTTACAATTACCTCGAAAAATCCGGCTGCGCCTCCCTTAAAGACAATTTCTTCTGATACCGCGGGGATAAACTCAGTTTCGTAAACGGCTGAAAAATCCTCAAGCTTTACACCGGGTGCAAATTCATGTTGACCGGCAGCCGTTTTTCTGATAGGATTAACCATTTGTTGGGTCACGATAGGGTCACCCTCGAAATTGGGATGATTCCAATAAGTGGCTTTAAATCCTGGCTTGTTATCAGATTTTCCTTTTGAAAAGTAGCTGACCATTACTTTGTTATCCACCAGATCAACAGCTTTGTCGT
>DHQK01000260.1:4730-6563 GCA_002411085.1 Marinilabilia sp. UBA5340
TATGGGGGTACCGTTATAGTTCCCCCATAGCATCTCTTCATCATCGGCATTAGGGCCAATTACTGCTATTTTTTGGGTGGATGATTTATCCAAAGGAAGGACATTGTTCTTGTTTTGCAATAAAGTCATGGTCTGTTGAGCCATCTTATATGCCAAGGCTCTGTGCTCTTTATTGTTTAAAACTGAAGCCGGGGTCTGAGCCCAGGGAACAATGGCATCATCATCCATTTCTCCAAGTTCGAAACGCCCCATCAAAACCCGAAATAAACTACTGTCGATGTGCTCTTCCTTGATTAGATCTTTTTCCAGTGCTTCGGGCAACATTTTGTAATGATAATTATCCCAGATGCATTCCAGATCTGTACCTGCAAGCAACCCGGTAGCGGCTGCGTGAACAGGAGTGGAAGATATACCATGAGTGGTATGGAAATCGGTTATGGCGCCGCAATCTGCAACCACCAGGTGCTCATAGCCCCATTCATCCCGAAGTATGCGTTGCAGAATTCGGGTGTTGCTGCAACATGGTTCGTCATCCAGACGGTGATAGGCACACATTACCTGTCTTACATCTGCCTCCTGAACAAGTGCCTTAAAAGCCGGCATGTAAGTTTCGTAGAACTGGCGTGGGTTTACGTCATTAACGTTAAGCTCGTGACGGCTCCATTCGGGGCCTGAGTGGACGGTGTAATGCTTGGCACAGGCCAGTAATTTGCGATATTTCGCATCTTCAGGGCCCTGTAAGCCTTTTACCACCTGAACACCCATTTTTGTCGTCAGGAAAGGATCTTCCCCATAGGTCTCCTGACCACGGCCCCAACGGGGATCCCTGAAGATGTTAACATTTGGAGTCCATACCGAAAGACTAAGAAATCTTCTGTTTTCCTCGCCTCTACGCTGGGCCTGGTGGTATTTGGCTCGTCCTTCGTCCGATGTAGCATTGAAAATATCAAATACCAATTCATCATTGAATGATGCGGCCATACCTATCGGTTGCGGAAAAACCGTTACACTGTCGTTATTGGCATATCCGTGCAGTGCTTCGCTCCACCAATTGAATTTTTCAATACCCAGGCGGGGGATAGCATCAGACTGGTCGCACAAAAGTGCTGCCTTTTCTTCTACGGTCAATCGGGAGATTAAGTCTTTGACACGTTCTTCAAAACTCAGGTTCGGATTCTGAAAAGGATACTCGTAATCCTGTGCAATTGAGGATATCGATAGTAACACTCCAACTGAAAGTAGCAATGCTTTCTTTAATACTCTTTTTATGATATTCGCTTTCATGACAAAAGTTTTAGGTTGTTACTGAATTGGTTTTAGGCTGGCTGAAAAACCTCCGCGACGGAGTATTTTTACCTCAATTTCTGAATTTTTATCGACAATTGAATACTGTGTAGAAAAAACGGTATCGTGTTTTCCATCGGTAATTAATGTGAGTTTGTATTTTTTCCCTTCAGGCAAGAANNTCAGGTTCGGATCCTGAAAAGGCATCTCTTGCCCTTTTAAAGATACCGATATGAGCAGAATTGCTATTAAAAAAAGTTGTTTTTTCATCTTAAGCTATATCAAAATTGATTTATACAATTCTTGTTAATTCAATTCGTAATATTAGAGACTCAAAAAATACTTAGTTTCTGAGTGATGGAATTAATTTCTTCAATTCACTATTAAAATTGTGCATCGGGAAATCATTATTGATTACATCTCCTTTTGAGTCTATCACAACGTAGCGGGGTATCCCGTTGAAACGGAACAGCTGACGCAGCATATTAAATTCATCATTGGGAACCCGGTAGCTGTTTTTCAAATCCTGTTCATTTACAAATTTGGTGT
>DHQK01000260.1:6712-7551 GCA_002411085.1 Marinilabilia sp. UBA5340
TAACTGGTTTCAGGGGAGCTGCGATCATCGGTAATAAATACAAATTCGAAATCCGGATTATCAATATATTTTTCACGAATTTCTTTCATGTTTTTGATGCTGTGCACACAGGGACCGCAAGTGGTGGCCCAAAAATCGACAAATAAGATTTTGCCTTTATAGCGATCTATAATTTTTCTGAATACCTCGGTGCCCGGTTCATCAGGAAGAGGCTTTGCTAAAGATTTTGCCGATGCTGGAAAACTCTTATTGAAAAGTGCATCCCCTGATTTAGTAAGGTAAGGGGTCTTAATCCCCTGTTTCAAGAAATCCCAATATTCTGATGCCTTTTCCCTCGATTCTGTATTTTTGAAGGCATACCCCAGTGACCGAGTTTTGGCTATTTCATACATCATGTTGGGTTGAAGCCCAAGGGTGTTTGTAAGGATGGAATCTTTAATGTTCCAAATGTCAATTTTCCTTTGCGTTTGATCAACCTGAAGATGTGAAACATATTTGTCTGCGTATTTCTGAATCTGGTTCTGGTGTTTTTTGTTAAATGTTTCGATTATTTCTTTCATTTGTTCCAATTGTGAACGATCATCATCGGTCAACTTGTCTTTTGTTGAAAGAGTCAGGAATTGGCGTTCTTCTTCTGAAATTGTGATGTTTTCTTCATCGAAGTATTGTAACAGGTTTTTTTCGGGCTTCTTCTGATTTTCAAATGAGTGTTCATAATATTTTGATTCTGCTTTATTGAATGGCTTGCAAAACTCGAACCTGTTAATGAATTCGCCGAACTCGTCGGGCACAAGTATGCTTGGGTTGTTTAGTGGCAATGCATTTAAGAAGTCATAGTA
>DHQK01000181.1:0-3438 GCA_002411085.1 Marinilabilia sp. UBA5340
TTGGTCCATCCGGCCTGCTCCCATTCATCCCAAAGCACCTCAGGACGAATACCATGGGGCCCGTCAGTCATCCACAACTCAGGAATTCCGAGCCGCGCAACTCCGGGAGAACTAAATTTCGATTGCGCATGAATAATGGCAATTTTCTCGTCCAGTGTCATACGAGAGAGAGCATCTTCCACTCTTTCCTCAACGGGTTTGGTCTCGTCAAGATAGATGGCTTTTTTCTCCTGAGCATTTGCCACGATGGCAAAAAGAACCATAAGAGATAATAATTTAATTGTTTTCATAGTAGTTTTTATTTGTATGTGTTTTTGATTTTGCCAAGATAAAGGGAAATGTACGAAGAAAAAGTTTGCTCGTGCAAAAAGTAGTTATTCATAAGGATTTGATGAATCCCAAACCTACTTCAATCGCGAAAAACATACTGAATTTCAATACACTAACAAACACCAGAGGAATAAAATCGTCTCCGGAAAAAGTAGAAAAAATAGAGTTTAAAAAAACAGGAAAATGATGCTATCTTCATTAAAAACAACAAGTCAAAAAAACCATATTACCGGTTCATCTTCTTTTCTCGGGCACTTTTCAGGGTAGTACCCTGTTCAATAGAAGAAACAATATCCCCCTTGGAAACATCTATTCTTTGTGAACTGTAAATCCCCGAATGCCCGCTAAAGTAATAGGCGACAAAACAAGCCACTGCAAAATAAAGAATGTGTTCGCCTCCAAACAATTCTACCCCCATAATTGTGCAGGCCAATGGAGTATTCGTTGCTCCGGCAAACACCGCAATAAAACCAATCGCAGCAAACAACGGAACAGGATTCCCTGTAATCATTGCTATGGAATTCCCCAGAGTGGCTCCGATAAAAAACAAAGGCGTTACCTCTCCCCCTTTGAATCCCGTACTTAGGGTGATCGCTGTCAGCAAAAGTTTCCAAAACCAACTGAAGGTATCGGCGCCTCCGGCTTTAAATGAGTTGACGATAGAAACACCCTCTCCATCTGCAGAATAAACACCTAAACCAAGATAGTCGCGTGTTCCCAGCAAAAAAGAGATACCCAAAACAAGAACAGCGCCAACTACGGGGATTAAAAATTTCTTCCGAATATATTTGTTAGCCAAAAACTTGATTTGATAAGACAACTCAGAAAATCCGAAACTAGCCAATCCAAAGAAGACTCCGGCCAGCATTACCCAGAATAATAAGGGCAGATCAAAATGGAGAAAAGAAGTTCCGGAAGCAACAGTCTCATGAAAATCAATATGGTAATGTGTGTGGGTAATACCATAGGCCGTACAAACGATATGTGACATCACGGAAGCAAAAAATGCAGGCAGCAATGCGTCATACTTGATTCGTCCAATGGCCATCACCTCCAGGGCAAATATGGTTCCCGCTACCGGAGTACCAAACACCCCTCCAAAACCGGCGGCCATCCCGGAAATCAACAGAATCCGAAAATCAACCTGATTCAATTTAAAGATCTTTCCCAGCCAGTGAGCCATACTTCCTCCAATCTGAATGGCTGTACCTTCGCGACCGGCGGATCCACCAAACAAATGCGTGACAACTGTTGTAATCAACACAAAAGGAGCCATTCGCACCGGAATTCCACCTCCCGGTTTGTGAATCTCATCCATCACCAGATTGTTTCCGGCTTCAGCATTCTTCCCTTTAAATCGATAAAGTGCAACGATTAATACCCCGGCAACAGGCAACAGATAAATCAGCCATGCATGCTCCCAACGCAAATGAGTGGCCTTTTCAAGTAAATAAAGAAACAAGGCTACCAGAGAGCCTGAGACAAGAGCAACCGGAATGGTCAACAAAAACCACTTGACAACGTATTTGAGAATATTGAACTGATCGAATGATTGCTGGAATTTCTTTATCATTTTCTTTTGCTGAGCGATAAGTCTAAAAATAATTTATCAATTCAGCAAAAGTAATGAAAAAAGTGCCAATCGAACGATTGTTTGATTGACGCCTTATGACAATAACATCTTCGTTTTACAGTTTTACTAGTACTTCCATTTATTGGCCAACGCCACAAGCGACAACATCACCGGAACTTCGACCAATACCCCTACCACTGTTACAAGTGCTGCAGGCGATTGCAATCCAAAAAGAGATATAGCCACGGCCACCGCCAATTCAAAAAAATTACTGGCTCCAATCATGGCTGCCGGAGAACAAACAGGATGCGTTAGTTTCATCTTTTTACCGGCAAACCAGGTGATGAAAAATATAAAATAGGTCTGAATTACCAATGGCACAGCAGCCAATAAAATAATAAGGGGATTGTTCAGGATATTTTGTCCCTGAAAAGCAAAAAGTAACACCAGCGTAACCAGAAGAGCTACAATACTTACAGGTTTCAACTTTGGAAGAAACACATTTTTAAACCATTCTTTTCCGTGGCTCTTAATCAAAATCTTCTGTGTAAGAACACCTGCCACAAGGGGAACTACCACAAAAATCAACACACTGGCAACCAGCGTATCATAAGGAATGGAAACATCCGTGATTCCTAATAACAATCCGACAATGGGCACAAAAGCCACCAAAATAATCAGGTCATTTATGGATACCTGCACCAACGTATAATTAGGGTCTCCATTGGTCAGATAGGACCAAACAAACACCATTGCCGTACAAGGTGCAGCCCCCAGAATGATGGCCCCTGCAATATACTCACCGGCCATTTCGGGATCAATCCATGCTTGATATAGCTGTGAAAAGAATAACCAGGCAAAAAATGCCATGGTAAAAGGCTTGATAAGCCAGTTTACGACCAAAGTCAACACTACTCCCCTGGGTCGTTTTCCTATTTTCTTAATGCTGGAAAAATCAACCTGAAGCATCATGGGGTAAATCATCAGCCATATCAGTATAGCTACTGGGATATTAACTTTCGCTATTTCCAGACTGCTGATAACCCTGATAGAATCTCCCGCAAAATGGCCAATAATTATTCCACCCAAAATACCCAGGGCAACCCAAATAGTAAGATATTTTTCAAAGAAACCTATTTTTCGTTTTTGTGTATTCATACAATGAAAATATAAAAGCAAAGAAGCTGAGTTGTTTTACTTTTTATTAAGAAAAAACTGGATGTTTACTTTTCAGCATACAACGTAATGCTGAAAATTCCGGTTGCTGACTGCTTAAAGGATTCCAGTTCATCAGCACTGATGTGATTCAGCAGAACTTCATCCGACAAAACGATTTCTTTTTCTTTCTGAACAATAATGCCGGAAAATCCCTGACTTCTGACAATTGAAATGTATTCATCTTTATTTATGGCTCCTGAAACACAACCGGCATACATCTCAGCATCTTTTTTTAATCCTTCCGGAAGATCTCCAACAATTACCACATCAGAAATTGAAAAATGACCTCCGGGTTTAAGCACCCGGAAAATTTCAGC
>DHQK01000181.1:3582-4773 GCA_002411085.1 Marinilabilia sp. UBA5340
AAAATTTCAGCGAAAGCCTTTTCTTTATCAGGCACCAGATTCAGAACACAGTTGCTGATGACAACATCGAATGATGTATCGGATAATGGCATCTGCTCAATATCTCCCTGAACAAATTCTATGTTCTTAAAACCTGTTTTCTCCAGATTCTCATTGGCTTTAGAAATCATCGCTTCGGTAAAGTCGAGGCCTGTCACTTTTCCGGAATCTCCTGTTTGGGTGCGAGCCACAAAACAATCGTTGCCTGCCCCGCTTCCAAGATCCAACACATGGTCGCCCTCTTTTATCTGTGCAAATTCGGTAGGCAATCCGCAGCCCAAACCAAGGTCGGCGTCGGAGAAGTAACCTTTTACATTGTGGTACTCATCTCCAATCATGCTAACCTCTAATTCACCACAACATCCGCCCGAACAACATCCGGATGTTGATTCTGCCAACAAACTCTGATTGGCTATGGCACTATACTTATCTTTGACAATCCTTTTTATTTCTGTCATACTATTCAGCTTCAAATATTTGCTCAACAATCTTAGTCGCTGTAGCTACATATTCAGGACAACGTGTTTCAAACATTTTTTCTTTCTGAATACATTCCATATCCTCAGAGTTGCTCATATCGAGGCCATCAAGCAATTCCCGACAATTAATTGAACCATGCATTTCAATGAATTTATCAAAAAGCAATTTGGTCCTGGCATAAGTTTGCGACTTACTATCCTTGTTGTCGTCAACTCCTTTCCCATACTTCAATCCCAGGGCCATCAGAGCTCCTGTAACGGCGCCACAGGTTTGTTGTTGACGTCCCATTCCTGCCCCAAATGCACAGGCAACTTTCAGACTGTCATTAGCCGAAAGCCCAAACCGGGGAGCAAAAGTTGCAAACACCGATTGGGAACAATTAAATCCTTGTCCAAAATATTTTTGTGATTGTTCGGTCAATTTCATGACAACTGAGGTTCAATTTCTTCCTTATAAAATTTTTGAAAAGTCTCTTTTATCTCATTACGAACACGAATAAATTCGCTCCAGATAAATTCATCGGTCCCCGTGGCGTGCGAAGGATCGTCAAAGCCCATGTGCAATCGATGCTCCACTTTCCCTATGAACACGGGACAGTTTTCGTTGGCTCCACCACAAACAGTGATCACGTAATCCCATTCATCTCCCAGATACTTTTCCACAGAATCTGAA
>DHQK01000181.1:5032-5343 GCA_002411085.1 Marinilabilia sp. UBA5340
CATTGAGTTTTCCTGATGCCTCAGTTCCTGCAGACCGCACATACAGATCCTTGTTGAAGGATTGCATAAAACCGTGTGCCATTTGGCTGCGACAGCTGTTTCCGGTACATAGAATAAGAATTTTCATATTGTCTCTCTTTTATTATCAATAGATCGTTAAATTGTTAGAAGTTAGAGAAATCATTTAACATTGACATTCTGTATTTCATCAAAACATTCATCTGGACTTAAAGATTTAATCTCCAGAGCCTTGAAAAAAAAAAAAAAAAAAAACAAAAGGAAACTTGATAAAAAAAATAAAAATTTTTAAA
>DHQK01000174.1:0-1453 GCA_002411085.1 Marinilabilia sp. UBA5340
TGTAATTCTGATTTCCATCATCAATATTATCGTCCTGACCGGTAATGGTAACTGTTTGGGGTGTATCCCAGTTGGCAGGAGTAAATGTCAGTGTGTTGCTGGTAACCTGGCCTTCAGTGGCATCATCAGATGTTGCTGTGATTTCCACATCTGCTGTGGGTTTGGATTCAAGTACAACTGTAAAGGTGGCTGTTCCACCAGCTTCAGTGGTATTGCCTGAAACAACCGATGTGGTAACACCTGCTGAATGAATATCAGTAATGTTTACATTGATGTTGTCAACAGTCATCCCGCTGTAATTGGGTTCACTTCCTGATGCATCTGAGGTGGTAATGGTATAGCTGTGGTCTCCATCATCAATTTGGTCATTGATGGCAGTGACAGTTATCGTTTTGCTGGCCCAGTCGGTGGGTGAAAAAGTAACGCTACCTGTCGAAATAGTCACCTCGTTTTCATTAGAAGATGATAGGGGGATGGTCACATCGGAGGTAGGTTGCGAATTCAGCGAAATGCTGAAAGTCGCGTTTTCTCCCTCGTTCAGGTTGATGTCGGTGGGAGAGACGCTGATACCTGCTGTATTGTTATCGAGATTGATGACATCAATGTCCTCCGCGTTAATGCCATCAAACGGGGTGTAGCTGCTGGATGCAGTCGCGGTTAATGTATAATCAATATTTCCGTCTGCAATTTCATCATTAACACCCGTTACGGTAAGCGTCTGGCTGGTATTCCAGTTTCCGGGGGTGAAAGTCAGCGATGAGTTGCTCAGGCTGCCTTCCGATGCGTCAAGCCCGTTTATGGTAACGGTAACATCGCTTTCAGGCTGAGCTGAAAGACGGATGTCAAAATTATCAGATCCTCCGTCTTCACTTGTCTGCAATGTTGTTTTGGAAACAAGTAATGCTGCCACATCATTGTCTGTGTTGGTGGCATCAATGGTAATATCCCCTAAGGTCTGATAATTGGTATCTCCGTTGTTTACCGAAAGGGTGATGGTATAATTCTGGTCACCATCGATGAGGTGGTCATCCACGCCGGTAACGGTTACTTGCTGTGCACTATTCCAGTTGGCCGATGCAAAGGTTAGTTGTGAATCAGAAATGGTGCTTTCGGCCGCTTCTGAATCGGACGAGGTAATAGCTATGATAACATCACTAACCGGCTCAGAATCTAATGTAACCGAGAATGTAGCTGTGGTTTCATCCTCTGAGGTTTCGATGGAATTATCAGAAACGGTGATGCCTGCCTGGTCATCATCCACATTGGTGCCATTTACAGAGGCAGAGCGGCCGTTGTAATTTACATCAGTGGCTGATGTTGAAATGTTGATAGCGTAAGTTTGGTCACCGTCATCAATATCATCATCCACGCCATTTATGGTTACTGCTTTTGGGGTGCTCCAGTTGGTGTTGTTAAAAGTGAGTGTTTGAGATGCTGAGGACAACTGACCTTC
>DHQK01000174.1:1733-8979 GCA_002411085.1 Marinilabilia sp. UBA5340
AAACCTCAAAAGTAGCCGAAGGTTGTGTCTGGTCTTCGTAAGTTGTTACGCCTGTTTCACTGATGTTGATTCCTGCATTGTCATTGTCCTCGTTATTGATGGTGATGCTGTTGATGGAAATATCATCATAATGTTCATCTCCACTGATAACCGTTCCCTGAAGGGTATAAGATTGCAGACCGTCGGCGATGTCATCATCCACTCCTGTTATGGTGATGGTTTGAGGTACATTCCAGTCGGTTTCATCAAATATCAGTTCGTTGGTACTCATGCTTCCTTCTGAAGCGTCAAGTCCGGAAAATTCAACCCTGACTGCCGCTGATGGTATTGAAGTCAGCACGACTGTGAAGTCAGCAGTAGTTCCGGCTTCAGAGGTGGTCAGCTCTGAGTGCGAGATGTTGATGCCCGCACCATCCATATTGGTATTGGTCACGGTCACATCATCAGGCTCCATGTCGCTGTAATAAGTGTCATCGCTGACAACCGGGTCCAGAACTATCGAATAATTGATGTCTCCATCCACTTCCCAGTCTCTGATCGGAGTTACCGTTATGGTTTGTGGAGTGTCCCAGTTCCCGGAATTGAAAGATAAGGTCTCTGTGGAAATGGTTCCTTCTGTTTCGTCATCAGAATAAAGATCGATGTTTACGGTGTTGAGGGGGGCAGTATGAAGCACCACAGAAAAAGTCTGAGCTTCACCATCCTCTGAAGTAGTGAGTCCTGTGGGTGTAACTGTTATTCCGGGTTCATTGACGTTGATAACTCCCGGATTGGTCAATGGGACTTCACAATTGACATTGTCCACAGTTAGTTCGAAGGTGTTTTCGCCAATTTCCAGGTATTCGGCAGGGATGGTTATGGTGAGGTCACCACCTGATGCTGAGGTTGCAGATGCAATTTCAGTCCCTTCGGTATAAGCCCTGTAAATAAAACCGATTTGGGTGTTGTTAATGACAAAGTCACCATCTCGTCCGGGATCAACTGTTCCGGGAGTTATGGATAGGCCTGTGGAAGGCATCACCACTACGGAAATGGCGAACGGGTCGGATTCCCACTGGCAACCATCTTTGTCTACCCATAGAGTGTAGTCGTTTCCGTTATCTGCCAATGCGGCTTGTTTAGAAAATGTTCCGGTGTTTTGCGATTCTATGTCTGTACCACCTCTGCGCCATTGGTAGGTGGCATTCACTTCGTCGGCAACAAGGGAAATTTCTTCACCAACGCATACTTCCTGATCGCCTGTGAAACTGGTGTTTGGTGAATAGGTAACTTCAAAGTTTCTTGTTGATGTACATGTAATGTCGTGTTCTTCAATGTACTTTTCAATGGAGAGTGACCATTCGCCATAGTTAACATTTCCGGATGTTTGTTCAACGGTGCGTTCTGTTGAAATTACACTGTTATCGAAACTCCAGGTATAGCTGTCAGCGCCAAATTCTTCAGCAATTAGCTGAAGCGGATCGTTCACACAGAGAGAAGTATCTCCCGAGAACTGCAGGCTGGGGGCAATAGTTACGGCAAACTCTTCGATGGTTTGGCTGAGGCCGTCTTCCACCATCAAATAAATGATAGAGTGGCCCGATTCGTAAGGAACAGGTTTGATGGTAACGGTGCGGTTGCTTCCGGTTCCTTCTATTTCGATGCCGTTGTGAGGTACCACAGACGGGTTGGCAGAGAATCCGGTGATGATGAGTTCATCGGGGGCTGTGTCATCATCGCCAACAGAAAAGTTTATTGGCTGTGTTTCGCTGTTGGTACAGAGTACCTGGTCGTCAATCTCAGTGATGGTTGGGGCAGAGTTGATGATGCAGTAAACTGACTCATCGTTGTTGCTCCAAAGCGCACCATCAAAAGCTTCCCATGTAAATGGTGTTTGGCCAATCCAATCGGTGGGGGGTGTGTAGGTAAGATTGGGGAGATCATTGCGACTAATAGTAAGTGGCAGGGAGATGGGGCCCCCATTATAACGAAGCTCTCCGATATCCGGAAGAGAGGTGATTCTGATGGATTGGAACTGCGTGCCGGAAGGGTGAGAAAACTTTGGGTCAAAATCAGCTGCTTCGAAAACGAGGTCGTTGTTTTTAGGCCCTTCTTTGTAAACATCGCCCACCCAGGGAGCTTCTCCGTTGAGGCATTTGGAGTCGCTTTGTGCCACCTCGAAAATGATGTCGTTGTAACCCAGGTCGATGGCATTGAACCAGGTGTTGAGGGTGTTGACTTCCCCGTTGTGTGGGTCGTTGACATGGGTTACACCTTCGTAAATCCATGTTCGGGGCGTGTTTTGGTCTATTTTAAGTTGCTTTTGGCTGGTGGCATCCATTCTTCCGAGTCCTTCAATATCGCCCCAAAGAGAAATCTGGCTGTCATCCCAGTAAGTTGTTGTGTTGAGTCGGTTAAAAGGGCGGATGGAGGAAGTTGTGATGCCATCCATCTGCTCTACATCGTACATGGGGAAATGGGCCGGCCCTCGTCCGAAGAAAGTGGCAGAAGCAGAATATTCTCCATCATTTACTTCGGCTCCACCATCTGTTTTGAAATCCCAGAGCACATAGTTGAGTCCTTTTTTCAGCTCCCGATAGATCACCCGGTCACTGCCTTCGGCTGAATACTCACCATCGCCATCCAGGTCAAGCATAATGGCTGTGTATCCTTCGATGTTGGTTTCTATGCTGAAGAAAGTGATGTCCTCATGAGGGCACTCGGAATTGTTTTTCTCCAACAGGATTGTTTCCCGGTCAATATTGCTGTATTCAGGATAGCGGTTATATTGGTAATCCATATAAAGCTGATCCTCCGCCTTAACCTTTACGGTGGGAGGCGCCAGTCGGGTGTTGGGCCACACGCTGCGGTCGGGATCATTGAGGAATACTTTGTATTCTGCCAGGTTTTCTCCACTCACCTGGTCGCCTTCCATACTTTGTACCCGTTTGATGTAGTTCTCTTCTGAGTAAGGGGTGATTCCATATCGGTTGGCTACAAAAACAAAGGAATAGGGATACATCCGGAAGTTGACCTTGTTGATGAACTCATCGGAGGTGAATACGTAGAAGTGGGCGTTTACCGGATATTGGTTGAAGCTGGTATTGGTGAGGTGCCAGGCGTAAGACCACAAACGACCTGCTGATTTATTGGGTTCTCCCGGGTTGGTGATAATGTTGTTGTCGCTGTCGGTGACAGTTACGTCGAAGTATTCGAGTGCGAAGCGATAATTTGTCGAAAAGGGATTTCCAAACCAATCCCAATTCCATGTTTGAAATTCAATCTGGTAATTGCCGGTTGTATTTGCTGTTATGGAAAGAGAACTGTACCCGTTGTTTATTGTAGTTCCATTAAGAATAGTTCCATTAGCTCCTGATATTGCTTCGGAATAATTGTCTATATACCCAGCGTCGCCGGCTGTTCTCATCCATGTTTCCGGGAGAACAATATTTCCATCGGGATCTTTAATCCTGAATGAGACATAGTCAGGGTTGGTGAGGACATTTCCTCCATAATTTTCATAAACCATCTTCATCCCGAAATGCATCTTTTCTCCTGCATTCAGGTAAATGTTGATGCGTTCGTGTTCATCGGCATCGTAGAGTCCGAAATTACTATCGTCAAACACATTAAACTCGATAAATAATCGGTCATTGGAATTCGGCATCAGCTGTTTGGTGCCTTCCTGGGCAAAGGCTGCAGAAAAAGTTGTCAGGAAAATGATCAGGGGTAAAATTTTCTTCATGGTATGTGGTCTTTGGATATTGTATGCTTAAGTCTGTTAATTACTCAATGATCCTGTTGCGATATCTTTAATGTCGCTCAGAATAAAGATTGAAAAAGATGAAAATTTTTGGGTGTTTTTAAAGAATGGTGAAATGGGGCCCTTTTCATGGTACTGTGGTCTTTTGGTTAAACGCTTTTGAGTACAATTACTCGTACACCGCCAGGAGATTATCCGGAGTGTAACACTTATGGCCCTTAAAAAAGAATATCAAAGTAAATCAGGTCTTGTGTGTCTGGAATATTTGGAACTCCAACCCGGTTACTTCTTTTATTTGAACGTCAAAGATAAAAAATATGTTACCTGTAGATAGTGTTAAACTGGCTGGTATTCAGAAAAATATGGCGAATGACTCGTTCTTGTGGATAAGTGGAACAATGGAGAGGATGAAAGGGATCTGGTTTATTAGGTTGAGGGTATACCCAAAAGGGGGGGCTGGTTTTTTGATGTTGTTCTTTTGAAATGAAATAGCTAATCACTTTGGTGATAGGACACCTTCAGCGTCGGTATCTTATAATTTGCGAATTACTATAAACATAAGAGCCCTTCAGGCTCTGATTCTATCAATTAAAGATGCATGACCCCGAAGTGGGTCAAATATTTGTAGATGTTAAAATGTTTACATGAAAATTGTCCCCCGTGGCGAGTCGTACCAGTTATGTGTATTTGTTTGTTTTTCTTATGGTTTCTCAATTATTATCTTTTGTAAGTATCAAAAATTCCAGATGTCAATCATCCATCTTTCAGGAATTTTGTTTTCAATGAGATATGCCGAAAGATTGAACCACCTCTGGCATTGCAAAAGGATTTGAGAGTCGGATGAGATAACAATTCCATTTGCTTGTGCAATTTTGTTGTCGGTCTGGTCTTCAAGGGAAGTACTCCACTCCATCCCTTTCTGTCGACCGATTTCATCTACAACACTTGCTAGCCGACCACTGTTGCTAACAGGTTTATCGAAAAACCAAAAAACATGATTCGGTTGATAAGTCGTTAGAAAGGCAGCCACCAGCTCAATGGCCTGTTGAGTTTCCGTGATTTTTCTATAGGAGCCATGCAGGCCGGAAATATCTCTTATAAGTGAATCCCTGCCCTTAAATAAAGGGGCGCCGCTAAGAGCTGCCTCCAGAATTATCAGCAGGTTGAAACCATCAATTACAATAGTTTGGTTCTTGAGGGAGACAGGCTTTTTCGTTTCTTTTTGTTTGATAGGTTCAGCAATATTGAGGGGTTGACAGCAACGGTCAAGTGCCTGTCTTTGTCTTTCTTGTAATTTGAATTTGTCACCGACTAGTTTAATAGCAGCTTTGGAAGAATAGTTTCTGTCCAGCAGCCAGCAGTAATCTGTTGCAGCCTCTTTTAGGGTGGCCATCTGTTCATGAGAAAAGAGCAAGTGGTCTTTAGGTGCTGGTCCTCTGTGTTTTCGTTTGTCGGGTGACATGAGAATTTTGTTTATGCATTTGTATAACAGATCATTTATGCAGGTAATATAAAAAAGTTTTCACGAACCATTATCCAGTGTACAACCTTTCTTTGTAATTAATAATTATTGGTGTCAGGTTAAAAATGAGATTGCTTCACTTTGTTGGTAATGACAGTGTGTTCGGCACTAAACATTGACAAACAGCTATAAAATTTATCCGTTCTTATACATAAGCCAGGTCAGGCGTAAACAGGCTGAAAACCTGATAGAAAAAGCCAGCGATGTTGCCTCAGACGATGCTTTAAGATCATTGGCCTTTTAAAAACAAAGCTTCACTCTTTCAATGTTTTCATAGTACAGAGTAGTTGATAAATATTTTGTAAATTTAACATACCAAAATTGGGCTGGTCTGTTCTATTGTTTTTTTAATAATCGGTTCTTATGCTATGTCGAATTCGTAAATTTCTTGATATCAGTGTTTTGTTTGTATTTTCTTTGTTGATGTTTTCAGCATCTTGTCAACCAGAAGCTTCTCCTGAAAAAATTGATCGTTTTGCTTTGGTAAAAAGGCATAACATTGTATTAGATGCTG
The DNA here is from genome assembly GCA_002411085.1 of Marinilabilia sp. UBA5340. Taxonomy (GTDB): domain Bacteria; phylum Bacteroidota; class Bacteroidia; order Bacteroidales; family Marinilabiliaceae; genus Marinilabilia. The sequence continues at coordinate 7,512 of DHQK01000174.1, forward strand.
TTGACCTGATGTCTCCACTTTCCCTGGGAAATGGAAATTTTGCTTTTACCGTAGATATTACCGGTCTTCAGACCTTCTATCAGGAATATGAAGAAGGTATTCCACTGGGAACCATGTCTAATTGGGGATGGCACACCGTCCCTGATAATCAAAATCATAAGAGGTCTGAAATCTACAGGTATTGGGAAATTGAAGGCAGGCAGGTTCCGTATGAAGATCAAATGGAGGAATCTGCTGAAGCAATGGAGGCTGCCGATTATTTTCGTTCCAATCCTCATCGGCTTCATCTGGGCATTATTCGCTTGAAAATACTAAAGTCCAATGGTGAAGAAATCGTGATTGAGGATGTCAAAAGCCCGGAACAAAAACTCGATTTATGGCGGGGCGAGCTTTTAAGTGAGTTTGAGGTGGTTGGGCAGCCAGTCACTGTCAGGCTTTTTGTTCATCAGGAAAAAGATTTGATCTCTGCAAGAATAGAATCTCCACTGATTGAGTCTCAACAGCTGTCCGTTGAATGGCTTTTTCCTTATGGGGCCCCGGTTCACACAAGTCCGGGATATGATTTTAGTTCGCCCGAGAAGCATCATTCAATTTTGCAAACCAATGAGGGCGGGCATGCAACAATCAGACGTATTCTCGATAAAGATGAATATTTTACAGATATAAGATGGAAAGGAGATGCCATCTTTGAACATACTGCTAAGCACCAATTTTTGTTGACTCCGAATCCTGACCAGTCAGCATTGGAATTTAGCTGCTTATTTTCAGGGTCTGAAGAGGATGTCGATATTCCGGGATTTGAAGAAACAGAAAAGAATAATGAAAAAGAATGGGAGAAATTCTGGACAACTGGTGGAGCTGTTGATTTTTCGGAGTGCACAGACCCGAGGGCCCGGGAACTGGAGCGACGAACGGTCTTGTCTCAATATCTGACCAAGATCAATGGTTCAGGAAATCTCCCCCCACAGGAAACAGGTCTTGTTTTTAACAGTTGGTTTGGAAAATTTCATCTGGAAATGATATGGTGGCACAGTGCTCACTACTACAATTGGCAAAGAGCTGATTATGTTGAAGAGCAACTGAAGTTTTACAGAGATATTTACTGGGCTGCTGTTAATATTACCAAATTACAGGGATACAAAGGGGTACGATGGCCCAAGATGACAGGGCCTGATGGGTTTAACAGCCCTTCCTCCATCGGTTCTTACCTGATTTGGCAGCAACCACATTTTATTTATCTCGCCGAACAGCAGTATCAGGCCAATCCAACTGAAGAGACACTTAAGAAATATGATTATCTGGTTTTTGCCACTGCTGATTTTATGGCCGACTTTGCCGTTTATGATGAGGTTTCAGATACTTATCATCTTAAACCACCTTTGATTCCGGCTCAGGAACATTGGGATCGTGAAACCACAGAAAATCCTCCTTTCGAGTTGGCCTACTGGCATTGGGGTTTGTCGATTGC
>DHQK01000239.1 GCA_002411085.1 Marinilabilia sp. UBA5340
TAGAAGAAAGAGCTGCAGACATTGGAAACTTTTTAGTAGGAAGACTCCTGCCTTTCAGACGCAAAAGAGCAGTAGGGCCTTTCGTTTTCATTGATCACATGGGGCCAGCCTCCATGGATAAAAACCAGAACCTGGATGTTCTACCTCATCCACATATAGGACTCTCGACCCTCACCTATCTTTTCGAAGGTTCCATTATGCATCGGGACAGTCTGGGAAATGAAGTTGAGATTAAACCGGGGGCCGTCAATTGGATGACAGCCGGACAAGGCGTAGTACATTCCGAACGAACACCTGCCTACCTAAGGGACTCACACAAGAACCTACACGGATTGCAGATATGCGTAGCTTTACCCAAAGACCAGGAAGAAACCGAACCTTCTTTTGCACATATCGAGGCAAATAAAATACCGGAATGGGAACAAAATGGCTTACAATTCAGGCTAATTGCCGGGGAAGCATTTGGGCGAAAATCACCCGTGCCGGCTTTTAGCGATCTCTATATGGTGGAAATCAATAGCAAATTTCCTCAAAAAGTATCACCGGAAAAAGACCTGCATGGAGAAAACGGAATCTATATTCTGAAAGGGAAAATCACTAGCGAAGGACAAACATACGAGTCCAAACAGTTACTAATTGCGAAGGACAGTAGCGTTTGCGAATTTGAAATGGAAAAAAACACAACGGTTTACATTTTTGGAGGAACTCCTCTGCCGGAAGAACATTACATAAACTGGAATTTTGTATCCTCGAGTAAAGATCGCTTAAAACAAGCCAGAGAAGACTGGAAAAAGCAACTATTTCCAAAAGTACCGGGAGAAACTGAATTTATTCCTTACCCCGGATAAAAAGAATAAATGCAAATCAACTTCTCCGATCATTTCATTCGTTTAAAATTTTGTAATAATCTGATAAAAAACTAATTAAAAATTTGAGAACGAATGGAACCGCTTCGCTCTCGCATAATATTTTTTAAACATGTTCTCTTGTGATTTATATTTAAAAAATATCATGCTCGTTTCATCTGTATAAAATTTATTTTTCAAGGTCGGATGGAACTCGCATGCACGAATTTTATACATATTCTATTGTTGCACCCTTGCCATGCTCGTTTCATTCTAAAATAAAGCGGGATTGCCCACATGGACAATCCCGCTTTAAATTCATATTGTGCAAACTTATCAAATATTAGGAGTTTCCCATTTCTTGGTCTCTGCACAAACAATATCCACAACTTCATCACCAACCTGAACTTTGAAATCTCCTTCTTCCAGAATCCATTTCCCGTCAGGTCCTACAAATGCAAGATCAGAACCTTTGAGCGTCATAGTTACGGTCTTGGTTTCTCCGGGCTGTATTTCAACTTTCTCAAAATTACGTAAACGACGCACATCAGGAGTCAAAGAAGCCACGAGATCACTACTAAACAGCAACACACTCTCTTTGCCTGCAACATCACCGGTATTGGTCACATCCACAGTAAAAGTCAGCTCATCTCCGGCAGTAAAGGAAGATTTATCAACTGACAGGTTGCTGTAATCGAAATCGGTGTAGCTCAAACCATAACCAAATGCCCATTGAAATGACATCTGAGAGTTGTAGTTGTACGCACCCTCCATGGTTCCGGTTTGCTCGCTTGGTTTGTAATCATAGCTACCCAAAGAATTAACAGCTTTGGGATATGAAAATGGAAGCTTCCCGCTGAAATTCACATCACCACTAACCAGGTTGGCGAGAGCATCACCACCAAAATTACCGGGCAGCATCACATCTACCACAGCATCAACCAATGGCTCAATGTCACTGATAACACGGGGGCGACCACTGTTGATTACCAACACAATTGGCTTACCTGTTTTGCTCAGGGCTTTAACAAGATTGCGCTGATTTTCAGACAATGTAAGATCAGTCAGATTCCCGGGAGTCTCGCAATAAGAGTTCTCACCTATACAGGCAAAAATCACATCTACCCCGCGGGCAGCAGCAACAGCCTTTTCAATTTCAGGCTCATTCTCTTCCCAGTACTGACCATCATTATTGTAAGTTACACCGGCTTCGTAAACCACATTGCTGCTTCCAAATTTAGCTTTAAAAGCCTCCTGGATGGTATTGTGTTTGGCAGCAAATTTATCAGCACCTGTACCCTGCCATGTATATGACCATCCGCCATTCAAGGTACGCATAGAATTGGCATTGGGACCGGTAACCAGAACTTTCTTTCCGTCCGCCAAAGGCAAAACATTTTTCTCGTTTTTCAGCAACACGATTGACTCTTCGGCAGCCTGCAAAGCAGCTTTTCCAAATTCTTCTCCACCAAACAAGGGGAAGTCCTCCACCTCGTAAACAGGAGTTTCAAAAAGACCCAAACGATACTTCATGCGCAATACACGACGAACAGCATCATCAATGCGGCTCATTTTCACTTCTCCTTCTTCCACCAACTCTTTCAACAACACGCAGTAGTCCCAGCTGTACGGTTCCATTGCCATATCAATGCCGGCATTGATCGCCAGTTTGATGGCTTCTTTTTTATCTTTGGCAATTTTCTCCCTGGTGTAGAGGTTGTTGATATCAGCCCAATCGGTCACAATCATTCCATCCCAGTTCAGATCCTCTTTCAACCACTCTGTGAGAAGTTCATGACTGGCATGCACCGGCATACCGTTTACAGATCCGGAATTACCCATTACAGATAACGCTCCGGCGCGGATGGCTTCCAAAAAAGGAGCAAAATGCTTCTCACGCAACTGACGTTCACTGATAATAGAGGGCGTACGGTCCTTTCCTGAAAAAGGAGCACCATATCCCATATAATGTTTCATACAAACAGCAATCTGTTCCTTACCAATTTCATTGGGGTTCTCTCCCTGATGGCCAAGCACTGCTTCACGTCCCATTTCTGCATTGACATAAGCATCTTCACCAAAATTCTCCCACATACGTGGCCAGCGGGCATCGCGACCGAGGTCAACCGTTGGCGCAAAAGTCCAGGGCACACTACCTGCTTTGGTTTCGTAAGCTGTAATTTCTCCGCCTCTGCGAACCAATGACCGGTTAAAGGTAGCTCCCATATTCAGTGTCTGAGGGAACATGGTTCCATCTAAAATATAGGTAGATCCGTGAATCTGATCGAGACCATAAAGGGTAGGAATTCCCATCACCTCCATGGATTTATCCTGAATCTTACTGATGATCTCATGCCACTTTTCACGAGTCTGAGCAGTTGTTCCGGGAGTATTGAGAATAGATCCGACCTTATATATTCCGATAACGGTATCCAACATAGCTTCGCTAATCTGGAAATCACCCTGATAAGCAGAACCGGGAACGCCCAACACATCAATGGTCAACTGGGTCATTTGCCCGATTTTCTCTTCGAGAGTCATTTCACTAAGCAATGCCTCCACCTTTTTTTCAATCTCTGCATCTTGCGCAATGGCAGGTTCTGCACCCTTCTGAGCGGAGGTTGTGCAAGCCTGTAAAAACACTACAGCAAGCAATAGAATTAAAATTCGTTTCATGGTTTTATTAGTTTTTTAGTTTGAGTGTGTAAATATAACACCAATGATTAAATTATCGATGATATTTTACTTCAATACAAACGCTGTTTTCCCTTTAACATCAGACGCCGAAGCCCCAACAATAGCTTCAAACTCCCCTGATTCCGCAATCCACTCGTGCTTTTCAGCATCGAAAAAGCTCAGAGCAGATTTATCGATGGTGAAAGTAACAGGTTTTGTTTCTCCGGGCTGCAAAGTTACCTTCTCAAAGGCTTTCAACTCTTTCACGGGACGAGGCAAAGAAGATTTCAGATCACGGATATACAACTGCACAATTTCAGCTCCTTCGCGTTTACCGGAATTGGTTACATCTACAGTGAAAGTTATTTTTCCATCAGGAGTCATCTCTTCTTTATCAGCCGAGACTTTTCCATACTTAAAAGTAGTATAACTCAATCCATGCCCGAAGCTAAAAAGTGGTTCAATGTTTTCTTTCTCCTGCCATCTGTATCCCACGAAAATGCTCTCTTTGTAATGCACCTGTCCGTCTTCTCCGGGAAATTCACCAATAGAATGAGCCGAATTGTCCGTCAGTTTCACAGGGAAAGTAAAAGGCAGCTTACCTGAAGGATTGGCATCGCCAACCAATACTGAGGCCAAAGCATTTCCGGTCTCTGAGCCCAGGAACCATCCCTGAACAATAGCCGGAACTTCATTTACCCAGGGCATGGCCACTGCATTTCCTGAAATATTTACAACCACCAGGTTTTTATTCGTATCAGCCAGTTTTTGAATCAATTCATCCTGATTGTATGGCAAATCCAGGCCCAGGCGGTCGGCGCCTTCACTATCCTGATTCTGGCTCTTATTCAGACCTCCGACAAAGATCACCACATCGGCATCTTTAGCAACCTCAAGGGCTTCCTGAGTCAATTCCTCAAAAGAACGATCGTCCTCTAAATCCTGCCCGGTAACAACACCGTTGTAGCTCCCGCTGGCATCTCCCACATATCCGCGTGCATAAACAACCTCTGCAGCATCTCCTACACGATTTCTGATCCCATCCAATGGAGAAATTTCATATAAAGCCTTCAGCGAAGAACTTCCTCCACCCACGGTCATCATTTTAATAGCATTCTCGCCAATAACAGCAATTTTATCGGTTTTATTTAAGTCGATAGGCAGGGTGTTTTTATCATTTTTCAGCAAAACAATTCCCTCTTCAGCAATTTTCTTTGCAGCAGCAGCATGTGCAGGACTTCCCATTGACCCCCAGGGTTTATTGCGGTTCATGGCTGTACGGAAATTCAGACGTAAAACATTGCGAACTTTTTGATCCAGTTCTTCGGTTCCAACCTCACCTTTTTTAATCAAATCGCGGTAAGGATTGGCAAGATGATAATTGTCGTAAGAGTTGGTAGCTCCCATGGTCAATCCATCTGTCCAGGTACCAAACTCAAGATCCAGCCCGTTCTTAATGGCCTCCATGGTATTGTGCACACCACCCCAGTCAGAAACCACGGCACCATCGAAACCCCATTCATTGCGGAGAATTTCAACAAGCAGGCGCTCATTGTGGCATCCCTGCTGATTTTGATAACGGTTGTAAGAGCCCATAATGGCCCAGGCGTTTCCTTCCTGAACAGCAGCTTTAAAAGCAGGAAGGTATATTTCGTACAAAGCACGATCATCCACATTGACATTAATGGTATGACGATCAGTTTCCTGATTGTTCAACGCATAGTG
>DHQK01000190.1 GCA_002411085.1 Marinilabilia sp. UBA5340
TTATTTCAAATGAATATAGACTATGAGTTTCGATATTAAGCGAATCCAGCGATAAAGAGAAGGCACAGAGGTCACAGAGATTAAAATCGCAAAGCGATTTTTGGCTCCGTGCTCTCGGTGCATACTCAATTGGTATGCTTATAATGTGTGTAATGCTATGTGATTGAAAGCTAGTGTGTAAGCACTGTGATTTTATTCTCTGTGTAAAATTTTAACAGTTTCTTAAATTGATTCTATTTCTGTTGTTGATGACTCCGAAATCAAGTTTTTTCAGATTAATATTTATGAGAGGTTTTCTCAAAACCAATAACACCAATTCCTCCTGTCATTTCACCGGGTTTTTGATGGAGGGGGATTTTTAGATAAGGCTTGGCCAGTGCTTCTTTTTATGCAAAAAAAAGGTCGCTCCCGTCAGAGCGACCTTTTGAGGGCCTGGGTAAAGGGTTAGGTTATTTAAGGAATTTCAGGTTAAAGGTCTGATTATCTACACTAATCAACAAAAAATAAATTCCATTGGGTAGGTCGCTCAAGCTAACTGGATTATTTCCTGGTTGTGTAAGGAATTGTTTTACTGCAGCTCCGTTGGTATTGTAAATAACAGCTTCGAAGGGGCCGTCTGATTTTGCCGAAACAGAGAGGTTTAACACATTCACTACCGGATTGGGAAAAATGCTCACGCTCGTTTCATCTGTTTCATCAGCTGTTGCAATCTGACTGGCAGTTCCACTTGCGCTTCTGAGCGGATTAAAACCAATATATCCACCACAATGCATCCATTCGCTGTAGGAACCGCCACAACTTCCATCCTGCCAGACTCCTGTATTGGTAGATTGGTCTTCCGCCTGCCAAATGGCACCATTTACTTCAATGTAATCTACCTGCACATCACGATCGCCCCCGTCGTTGGTGAATTCCACATTAATGCCTCCCGTGGCAGAGGTGTAAATGGTTTCGTTTGTGAAACTGGTGTTCAGGGTATAGTTGGCCACTTCTATGCCACCAAGAGTTACCCGAAGATTTTCTCCTCCGGCCGTTCCACGACCTCTCACTACAATGGTGTTGTTGTCGCTACTTGTATCTCCTCCTGAGCTATCGCCCGAATCTCCCTGATAAGTGATGTCTCCAAATCCGATAACACCACCGCAATGCATCATTTCGCTGTAAGAGCCTCCGCAGCTGCCATCCTGATAAACTGCGGTATTGTATTCCATATCCTCTGCCTGACGGGTTTCTCCGTGAATTTCTATCCAGTCCACCTGTACATCCCTGTCACCTCCATCGTTATCAAATTCAAGATTTAGGTCGCCACGATCTACATATACTTCATACTCCTGCCAGCTGGTAGAAAGATTGATGCCTGCCTGAACCTGATTGTCAATCAATACATTCAGATGTTCGCCACCTGCCATTCCACGGGCTCTCACGGTCAACGTATATTCTCCGTCTCCCTGGTCGCTGGTTCCTCCGCCGGTATCACCACCCGTGTCCCCACCGGTTCCGTCCGTACTCATGGACATGCTGTAAACATCTGCTGTTCCGCTACTTTGGTAGCCTTCAACGCAGAATGATACTTCGTAGAAATTACCCAGATTCATACCTGCACGTTCCCAGGCAGCAAAGTGGTTGGCACAGGTAATAGTTCCGCTGGTTCTTTTGGATGTTCGTACACTCCAGTATTGCTGAAATGTTCGGGTGCCTTCAATCGATGGTTGCTGGGTACGTGTGGTTTCATAAATTTCGTAGGTTCCCCCATCGGTAGTAACAGTCCCTTTAGAACTCGCTCCTGGTGGACGCCAGCTTCCCCAACTTTCCACTATGTAAAACTCTACCAGGGGGTTGGTAGTCCAACCGTACACACATAAATAAGAGTTGCCTGATGGCTGGTAATTGGCACCATAATTTATTACCACATTGCGGCCACCTGGTCGCAATCCTTTGCGGGCAAGCAGGTTTCCGATATTGCTCCATTCCACACTGTAGGTTCCTCCCTGTCCCAGGGTCATGCAACCATTTCCATTGTCTTTCCAGTATTCATAAGTGTAGCCGCCATGACTACCCTGATCATTGGAGCAGATGGTCTGTGCATCCATTCCATTAAAGGAAATTAAAGCAACTATCCCGGTCAGGAGTAGTGTTTTTTTGTAATTAAATTTCATAAGCATAGATGTTTGTCTGAAAAAGAATTTTCAGGTTAGTTAGACAATTGTTAAAACTTGTTTGCAAATCTAAGGGTGAGTTAACTTCGGCTATTGTATTTTTGTCCTTTAGGCTTGTATTTTTGTCTTTTTGCATGTAAGTTATTTATTATTAGGGCTCTGGTGTTTTTTTCTGAGAAAAGATCATTACTGTGGCTTATTATTTTTAAGAGCAAGATCCCTTAACCTTATGAATTGAGTCCAAATTATCCCATTTGGGTAGCTTGCAATGGTGTTTCCAGGTATGCCATATCCCGGATTTCTTATGAGCAGAGGGGAGAATATAAATGGCTTGATGACTGGGCTAAAGTGGTAATTGATGAGGAGTATTCTCAATGGTGAAAAAATGGCATTCCAGAGCAATCCTTTGGACGATTTTTATTTTGTGAAAGTTTTGTGATGAAAACCTGATCCTCAGTATTTTTTGATTGTGCATGGCAATCAGGACAAGGGTTAAAGATATTTTTTCAATGAAAAAGTTTAGTTTTATTGTTGCCGGAAAAAATTAAGTTTCTATATTTGCACCGCTGTTAAACGAAACAGCATTACATAATAAATATTGGCCCAGTTGGCGGAATTGGTAGACGCGCTAGTTTCAGGGACTAGTATCCGTAAGGATGTGAAGGTTCGAGTCCTTTACTGGGCACATTTTAAAGGTCTTAATCGTTTGGTTAAGGCCTTTTCTTTTTTTTCATTTTTCTCTCTCTGCTGCAACCAATGATCAGTGTAAATTCAAAAACTTAACGGCTTATTTAATTATGAAGAAAAATTTATTCTTTCCCGGTTTGGCAATGCTTTTCGCATTGATGAACGGATGTGGTTCACAGGGACAAAAGCAGGCGGAAAACACCGGGAATGAGGAAGTCACCTCCAGTGAAGTGATTGGTCAGCAAGCAACAACAGTTCCATCTGAAGCCTCCACTGAAATTGCCGAAGCAGAAACCAATGAATTGTTGGCCAGATTTGTGAAGTTTTCTCCTTCTACTTCTGGATCCATCTTTATTTTTGAGGATAAAACGGGCGAGGAGCACTGGTTTCACAAAGCACCGGATGCGGTAGGGATGGATTTTGTAAAGGATTTGCAACCCATGGTAGAGCCTGAGGGTTATGAAAATATCTGGTTTAACCTGATCTATGAAAACAGAGAGGTAGAGCGGGCCGGAGAGACTAAAAATGAGGCGACTATAGTGAAACTGGAGCGACGACAAATTCACAGCTCTGAAGCTGGAAAAAAACGGGCTTTTACTGCTGATGACCTTAGAAACGCTGTGTTTTCAGGAACAGAACCTTTTTGGAGCTTATATTTTAAAGATGACCATGCATTAAGAGTATCTCCAGAGGGAGAAGAAATTCTTTATTATGTGAAAGATGGTCTTGCAGCACAACACTCACTTGAAGAGGTTATTGTTCCTGTTTCTCCCATGGTGGTTGAGATTCAGGTTACCGATGAAGGTATGAGTGTATTGGCCGACATCACAATTATCCGTGAAACCTGTAGTGATGGAATGTCCGACAGAGATTATCCTTACACCATTTCTCTTGATATAGAAGGTGGGGAAAGTATGAGCGGTTGTGGACGGATAGATGAATAAAAATGGATGAATTTGAAAAATGTGAGAGCGTTACTGGTGCTTCCGGTAACGCTCTCTATATTTAGTTTTTAGCTTATCTGTAGTATGGTTTTTTTGATAATTTCGATGGCTTCTCGTAATTGTTCTTCATTGATTACCAAAGGAGGTGCGAAACGGATAATGTGTTGATGAGTGGGTTTGGCGATCAGTCCGTTTTCCTTCATGGCCATGCAGACATCCCAGGCTTCTTTGCCATTGGTAGGCTTTATGACAATTGCATTCAATAGTCCTTTTCCCCTCACCAATTCGATCATTTTGGAATCGATTTTTCGCATTTCTTCACGGAATATCTTTCCTAAGCACTCCGCATTTTCAGCCAGTTTTTCGTCTTTTATAACCTGCAGGGCTTCCATGGCAACCTTACATGCTACCGGGTTTCCACCATAAGTAGAACCATGTTCGCCGGGTTTGAACACCAGCATGATGTCGTCATCGGCCAAAACGGCGGATACAGGATATACACCTCCCGAGATGGCTTTGCCAAGAATCAGCACATCCGGACGGACTCCTTCATGGTCACAAGCCAACATTTTTCCTGTTCGTGCAATGCCTGTCTGTACCTCATCAGCCATAAACAAGACGTTTTTGGCTTTGCATAATTCACTGGCTTTTTTCAAAAACCCGTCATCAGGAACGTAAACGCCTGCTTCTCCCTGGATGGGTTCCACCAGGAATCCTGCTACATTTGGATCTTCCAGCTCGCGCTCCAGTGCTTCTGTATCATTGTAGGGGATGGTTACAAAACCCGGTGTGAAAGGACCATAATCTCCATAACTGTCCGGATCGGTTGACATACTGACGATGGTAATCGTACGTCCGTGAAAATTACCTTCACAAACGATGATTTTAGCTTTGTTCTCGGGAATCCCTTTCTTTTTATATCCCCATTTACGGCAAAGTTTCAGGGCTGTTTCATCTGCTTCGGCACCCGTATTCATCATCAAGACCTTGTCGTAGTTGAAGTAACGGGTTACATACTCTTCAAATTCTCCCAAAACGTTGTTGTAGAAAGCGCGTGAAGTGAGTGTAAGCTTTGATGCCTGTTCGTTAAGGGCTTTAATGATCCTGGGATGGCAATGACCTTGGTTGACTGCCGAATAGGCCG
>DHQK01000186.1 GCA_002411085.1 Marinilabilia sp. UBA5340
GTGTACCGCGTCACACCTCCCGGTATATCCGTCCGCTCATTGGGACGCATGTCGGGTAAGTTGGGAATAGCCTCATCCATCTGATTCGAAATATGTTGCATCACCTCAGCTTTGGGTGAGGGTTCCAAAGTGTACAACTGAGCCGGATCAGAACTTTCGGTAATAAAGACATCTCCCCACATTCTGGAAAGTTGAAGCATCAACCATGCACGAAGCACTTTGGCTTCTGCGATATATTGATCCCCGCGTGAAGCAGATGCACCATTGGCAATGTAGAGTTCCACCTGTTCCATAGCAGAGTGGGCAGTAAAGATATCCTTGTACATATTTTGCCACACCGAATTATACATCCAGAAATTCTGATTGTAGCTAAAATCATCCGTGTTGGCATAATCCTGCTGATCACCTTCACCTCCATGGTTCACATCATCACCACGGACGGCAAGCAACGGGATATCTTCCCAGCCCCTTTGGTAGAAATCTGCATAGGCTCCAATGAGGGGCAACACCATATTTTCAGAGATGGAATAATCTGTCTCTTCGGTGAAAGCCTGATTTTCGGCAGGTTCATCAAGCAGGTCGTGACATGCCGTGGCAAACAACATTCCTGCAACCGAAAAAGTGAATAAAATATATTTAACAGGTTTCATAATAAAAGCTTTTTGAGATTAAAATTTCAGATTCAGACCAACGGTATAAACTGCAGGAATGGGATAAGTCTGACGGTCGATACCATCAGAAACTTCGGGATTGAAACCGTTGTAATCAAACACAGTCAAGGGACGCTCGGCAGTCACATAAATTCGGGCCCCCGGAAATTGTCCTCCCAACCAGTTTTCTGTATCGAAAGTATATCCCAACTGCACATTCTGGATCCGGAAGAAAGAACCATCTTCCACAAAGTAATCGCTCATTTTTTGGTTGTATCCTTTTCTCAGTCCGGCTGATGAGGGATATTTATTGGAAGTTCCTTCACCATGCCATCTGTTTTTAGCCAGATCGGCATCCAGGTTCCCATCGTTGGTCCAGATAATCTCGCCCCGTTTACGGTTTAGGATTTTGTTTCCTGTTTGCCCGGTAAGACTTAATGAGAAATCAAAATTCCGATAATTGACCGCCACATTGGCGCCATACATAAATGAAGGGAAATAGGATCCCAGCACTACCCGGTCTTTGTCATCAATCACATTGTCTCCATTCTGATCCTTGTAGATAAAATCACCGGGTTCAATACCGCTGTCATTGATAAATTGCTCTGTAAGGCCGCTGTTGGCAATTTGCTCTTCATTCTGAAAAACTCCTGTTACCTCATGGCCAAAGAATGCCAGCAATGGCTCTCCCACGATGGAACGCTGACGGAACTCTGCCGAACCACCATCTATATAGGGCTGCCCGTACAGGTCACGGACTTCATTTTCCAAAGTAGAGATATTGGCGCCAACAGAATAACTCAAATCGTCAGAAATGGAATTACTGTAATTCAGCGCAACTTCAAGTCCGGAGTTACGAATAACACCCACATTGCGCAGCACAGTTTCACCCACTGAGGGGATATTCACAAAAATAGCAGCATTCTTGGTATCGCGGATGTAGTAGTCGGCCTCCAGCGAGAGGTTGCTATCCAGAAACCGTGAAGTAACACCAATATTGGTCTCCTCGGTCAGCTCCCATTCCAATTCGCTATAGGTACTTCTGGCAATGGTTCCGGAAACAAGATTGTCATTAATGGCAGTATTAATGACTTCGGTTGTACGAGCTCCGGCACTGGCCTGAATTTTGTCATTCCCCAACTGTCCCCAGCTACCTCTGATTTTGAGATAATCAATAAAAGATACATTATCCATAAAAGGTTCGGACGAGACAACCCAGCCGGCTCCAATTGTGGGGAAATAGCCCCATTTTTCCTGATACTTGGAACTACCGTCAGCCCGCATGGTACCATACAGCAGGTATTTGTTGTTATAGTTGTAAGAAACCCTTCCGAAATAAGACATTCCGTATTGACGAAGGCCGTTGTCATTCACTGAATTTTCGGGAGTTGTGGCAGACTGATTGAGATACCATGCCTGTTCCTGATCCACCGGAAAATTAAGGCCTTCTGCCCAAAGGCCCTGGTAAGCCTCATCGCGATAAGAAGTCCCCAGCATTACAGTGAGGTCATGAACCCCAAATTCCTCCTGGAAGGTGAGAATATTGTCCCAGGCTTGATTGGACCAGTTGGCAGTTGTCTTCCACACCGAAGAATTCTCCCGCTGTGCATTCTCAGTCAAATAATATGGCAACCTCACTTCTCTTTTCTCGGATGAAGTAAAATCATGGTTGTAAGTAGTCTTAAAACTCAACATATCAGGAATGATATCCAGTTCAGCATAGAAACTGGCCATTGTTTTCCTCACCTTATCCCGATTATCGGAAAATGCCATAGCTGTGAACGGGTTTTTCCCACCACGGTAACCCAGCGTCTGAGCACTGGCATATTTTTCCGGCCAGGCAGCTTCATTCTGCTGATCGAATACAGGCATAATAGGCACTGCATAATAAGCTTCAAACCAGGCAGCACCATCCTGCATGTATTTGGTTGAATTGCTGAAAAGCACATTGGCTCCCACTGTTAGCCGATCCGTGGCTTTGTAATCAATTTTGGAACGCAGATTAAAACGCTCGTAATCGTTTTTCATATCCAGAATACCCTCCTGGGCAAAATAATTGGCTCCCAGAGAGTAGGTAGTATTTTCTCCTCCTCCTGATACGCCCAGACTATGGTTCTGCATGGCACCCGGACGTAAAATCTCATCGTACCAGTCGGTATTGACAGCAGGCACATTGGGGTTTATGCGGCTTCTTCCATAACGCTGCATAGCATTTTGAATATACTGTGCATCAGCAGCAGACCCCGATTCCAGTGCCATTGTGGTAAACTGTTCAGCATTGGCCATCTTTAATATGTCCTGGGCCACCTGAACACCGTAATAACCATCATAAGTAATTTGGGCTTCTTTGTTATAACTACCTGACTTGGTTTCGATCAACACCACTCCATTGGCCGCACGAACACCATAAATGGCAGCAGCTGAAGCATCTTTTAACACAGAAATAGAGGTGATATCAGAAGTATTCAGGAAATCGATGTTGTCAAAAAACATACCATCCACCACATACAAAGGAGACTCATTTCCCTGTCCCGGATACGATCCGATACCCCGCACCCTGATGGTAGGAGCATCACCCGGAGCACCACTACTCACAACCTGCATTCCGGCAACTTTTCCCTGCATGGCCTGCATCGCTTGCCCTGTAGGTGTTTTAGCCAGATCATCAGATTTTACAGTGGTAATCGATGAGGTCAGATCTTTGACCTGTAACTCACCATAACCGACGACCACCACTTCATCCAGGTCAACGGTCGACTCTGTCATTTGCACATTAATAATGGAACGTCCGTCAACCGGCACCGTTTGTGTCTTCAAACCCACGAAACTAAAAACAAGCGTTCCGTCAGGTGCTACAGACACGTTATAATTCCCGTCCATATCGGTAATGGTTCCCTCGGTAGTCCCCTCAATAACTACAGAGGCGCCGGGAATCCCCAAACCATCTGCGTCCGTCACTTTTCCACTGACAGATATTTCATCTTGTCCGAAGACAAATGCAGACACAAATAAAAAACAGATAAACAATAATGTTTTTCTCATGACTTTGATTTTTTTGTTTTTTCCTGATGTAAAATTACGCCCACTTTGTTCCTGCGGGAAAAATTCTGCTACACCAACAACTCTCATTGTTAAAAAATGTGATTTCCTATTTCACAATTACCTCATCCCTTCAACTTTTAAAGTATTTCATCCACTGATTTTAAACTACATACAAATACATCAATATAAAAACCACTGAAGGGAAAAATTCTGTTATCATTAAAAAAATGAGGTATATTTAAGGCTTTTATGACCAAAAACGGTAATTTGTAGAGTGAAACAGAAATCAGCGCAACACATTTTTGCATTTTAAAAATTAAATTCGCCGGCCAGCCCCACCCTAAAAACAAGATCCAATTACATTTAATAAAGAAGAAATGAGGAAATCCCTGAAATTGCTCATCTTTTTCATCTCTATCACAGGAGTTGTCCATGCCGGCAGCTTCCAAAATCCGCATGTAATAAACTTTAACAAACAACAATACGGCGGATCCAATAAAAATTGGTCCATCGCCATGGACAACAATGGCTACACTTATATAGGCAACAGCATCGGACTGATAGAATTTGACGGAGTATCCTGGCAACTCTACAACTCACCCAACGGTTTTGCTGTTAGATGCATTGCGGTGGATGAGGATAACAGAATCTACACCGGTGGTTATCGGGAATTGGGTTATTGGGAGCGCAACAATCTGGGCAGATTGCAATACCATTCACTCACTTCTATGGTGGAGGATCATTTTCCCAAAAATGAAGAATTCTGGCATGTTTTCGTCATCGACAACAAAGTGTATTTTCAGTCATTTTCGGGGATTTACATTTATGCCGACGGGAAATTCTCAGTTGTCCGTATAAACGGATTTATTACCAATGCTGCCGTGGTGGACAATGAATTGTTAATCGCACTGGTTTCCGATGGAATCTATAGAATAACTGAAGATAATTATAGTCCTGTGCTAAAAGGGGAATTCTTCACAGGCAAATCAATCACATTTATTGAAAAACTTTCCAAAAGCAAATTCCTGCTGGGAACCGAAAGTAGCGGATTTTATATTTATTATTCAGAGACAGGCAGTCATAACATCTGGGCCGGCGAACTTCATCAAAGTTTCATTCGCAACAACATCAACAATGCACTTCGTACCAAAGACGGACATACCATAGTAGGAACCATTCTGGAAGGCATCAAAGTGTTGGACGAAGAGGGAACGCTCGTCCAGAACATCAACATTCAAACCGGTCTTCAAAGCAATACCGTTCATTTTATGAGGTGTGACCCAGAGGGGAACATCTGGGTGGCATCCGACAAAGGAGTGGATTTCATTTCCTTCTCTTCCAATAAATCCTATACCGTTTACCGGCATCCGGAACTAGGGGCGGTTTACTCTGCAGCCCTGTTGGATGGTATTTTGTATGCAGGAACCAATCAGGGAGTATTCCACCGCAAATGGGAAAACCGAAATGAACCTTTTAAATTGGTTCCCGGAACACAGCGACAGGTCTGGGATTGCGAAATAATCGACAACCAGTTGCTGGTGGGACATAACTCTGGCACCTTTCTGATTCAGAATCAAGAAGCACAGATGATTTCAAACCATGCTGGTGGTTATTCCATTACAAAAATCCCCGATCACCCCAATCACCTGTTACAGAGCACCTACAACGACCTGGTGGTTTTCTCGCGAAAGAACAACCGATGGCAGGCCGATCATACAATAAAAGGTTTCAGCGACCTTATCCGATTTGTGGAATTTGATCACCGCAACAATCTATGGGCATCACATTTGTATCAGGGCATATATAAAATCAGACTCAATGAAGCGCTCGACTCGGCAGTACAGGTAACTCATTTTGGCAAGGAATCAAAAATATGGAGACAGGGAGCAAGCATTCGAACCTTCTCCGTTGAAAACAGGGTGGTTTTCACCAACGAAGATTCCATTTACACCTACGATGATCTCAAGGATGCCATCGTTCCTTACACATTTCTGAACAACCACCTGGGAGAATATACTTCAGCTTTCTTTATTGCTTCCGGCCCGGATCATCATTATTGGTTTATGAACTCATCCGGCATCGCCCTGTTCAGGATTTTAGGTACAGATGTTGAAAAAATAAAAGAATTCCCTTTGGCCCTGTTTCGCAAAGAGATGATTCCCAAAGAGGAAAACCTTATACCACTGAATCAGAAAACCGGTTTGCTTTGTCTCGAAAACGGATTTGCATTGCTGGACGCCACATCTCCGGAAAGCGGCAGCGAAATTGAACACAAACAATTACATATACGAGAAATTGAAATCCGGGGCCCGGAAGGAGATGCGGAAGCAGTATCCCCATTTAACTCCCAACTGACAATCCCTTACAACCGAAACAATATCGTACTGCGCTATTCCTTCCCTCTTTTATCATCAGAAAAAATCAGTTACCAATACAAGATTGAAGGACTCAACAGCGAATGGACAGAACCGGTGAAATATCCTGAATTTGTAATTAACCGTATCCCTCCCGGGCACTACACCATCAGTGTACGAGCAAACAACAGCTGGGGAAATACCTCCCAAACACATGAACTTTCGTTTACGGTAAATCCCCCGTGGTACCGAAGCACGCTGGCTTTTATTATTTATGCACTCATCTTTGGCGGTTTGATTTTTCTAGGCAAGCACATCACCATTAAGAGAGTGAAGATGAACGAGAAACACAAGAATGTAGAAAAAGAACGGGAATTAATACAACTGAGAAACGAGAAACTGCAATCGGAACTCTCATTCAAAAGCAGAGAATTGGCCAACTCCACCATGGGAATCATCAAAAAGAATGAATTCCTGATCTCCTTAAAAGAAAAGCTAAAACGTCACAAAGAGCAGCTGGGAACAAGATATCCGGACAAATACTACAATGAGCTGATCAAAAAAATTGACAGTAACATTACAGGCGATGATGACTGGAAAATGTTTGAATACAACTTTAACCTGGCTCACGAAACCTTTCTCCAGTCTCTAAAAACCGAATACCCCGACCTTACCCCCAGCGATCTGAGACTCTGCGCATTCCTTCGCATCAACCTAACTTCCAAGGAGATTGCGCCTTTGCTGGGAATTTCGGTACGCGGCGTGGAGAACCACCGCTACAGGGTACGCAAAAAACTGGATCTTTCACCCGACAAAGATCTCACTGATTTCATTTTGACGTTTCAGAATGGGAACGGACAACCTGGTTAAATGCTGAAGACCTGACAACTTATATTCCAATCAACACAAAACCGGCCCAATCTACCGGCATCCATCCTTTGGAGATGGCACTTAACCTGGCAAGCCGCAGCGCATCGGCATAACTTTTACCCGAAAGCAAATTCCGGTAAAACTCCACCATAAATACTTTGGTTTTCTGATCATGCACTTTCCAAAGAGAGGCAATAACATTGGGAACTCCGGCAAGAACAAAACCACGGGGAAGCGCCATTACGCCTTCTCCTTTGGCTTTTCGGCCCGCGTTGGTTTTACAGGCACTTAGCACCACAAGCTTTGCATGGGTTTCAAGCCCGTATATTTCATTTAATGTCAAAAAATGCGCCCTTCCTTCTTGTCTTGAGAAAAACAATCCGGAATTCCGGTAATCCTCCTCATCTGCAATGCCATGTGATGCTACATGCAGGATATCCGATTGCCGGGCCACATCCAGAAACAACTGCTTGGTAGCATGCTGATATTCAACCTCTACGGCACCAGCCCCGTTTTTCCGGAACAATGCCTCAATTTCCTTTACTTCCTGCCTGGCCTGAGGCAAAGGCTTCAAGTAATTACCATCTCGCATTATATCAGCAGCATAAGCAGTTAACGAATCGAATGAAAGAACAGTATACTCATCGGCTACAAGTCCGTTATCTCCTGAAAAATCAGGAGCCAAAGCTGCAACCTTGTAGTGCTTATTCCACCGGGCCTCGGAAATAGAACTCTGCGCCCACAATCCCAAAGAATAATGATAACTGGTTGAAAAGTAATTACACAAATAGGCACCTTCCTGTCCGTATGGTAAACTTTCGAAAGGAAGATCCCCCAACTCCGAATCAGCTAAAATAACCAGATGAGCCTTATCGGCCAACACGTCCTGGAAAGGCATCAGTAAACAATCAGCCAGTGCTGATCCACCTGCTTTTTGCCTGGATGCATCTCCAGTTCTCAGTCCACGGAGGTAATTGCGCATATTGGCATTAAAATGGTCATCAAAAGGAACTACTGAAACATCAATGTTTTCCCGACTCAGTATCAGGCTCACCAATTGTCTGGAGTCTTTTGATTCCGACTCATAAAAATATTCATTCCCATCCTGAAAATCTGTTACATGGAAAAACAACAAAGCAGTATTTTGAGGTATATTGGCTTTTAAAGAATCAACATCTACCCCAGCTACAAGTTCGCCGTTATTTTCCTTTTGATTTTCAAGTCCCTTGCTTCCCAGAACAACCTCTACCAGTTGAGATTTCAACTTCATCAATGAATCCTCCAGCATCAGGTTATTTCCTGACTCACTGACAAGCAAGTTGGTTTCGACAGAGCTGATCTGCTCTCTCAGTTCTTTTTCAGCCGGTAACATCTCATCAGAAATCCGATCCCGTTTCAAGAAGGTTAAATAATTGGCCTGAGCGTTATTAATGGACTGAACAGCCTGAATCAGAAACACATCATTCTTTGTATGATTAAACTGCTCCAGATTGAAATAGACGGCATAGGATGCCACAGCTCTGGCTCTAATAGAGTTTTTGATCCCTGAATTCTCTTCCAACGCTTCCTCGTTAAGTTCATTTAACAATAGAAACGCCTGCTCACAATGCTTCAGCGCATGTCCGGGCAGAGTCATATCTCCGGATTCCCGGTACAATTGCCGGTAAGCCTCAATCTTCATTACCAAAGAATTGTAATACCTTACTGTATTTGCTTTATTGGAGAGCGCAGGTATCGAATGAATCCCGGAAGAATCATTCCGGCTACCGTACAGCAATCGCTGTTGAGCAAAATACAAAGTACTGTCCGGACGCCCCTGATTGGCATATAAACGCCCCAATTCACCATACATAGTAAATTCATGAGGGAAACGTCCTTCCCAGTTATTCCGCCCTATATCCCATGCAGTGTAAAAACATCCGGCAGCCTCATTGTAGCGCCCCATGTAACGATACAGGCGCCCTTTGTATAAGTTGGAGAGTAAAACCTCAAAGGAGGCGGGATCGAAAACACTTCGAATCAAAGAATCGGCCCTGCTTAGGTATTCCAATGATTCCTCATATTTATCGAAGCTCCGGTACATATCGCCAATCGCAAAATAGAGACCATACCTTTTGGCGTTGGAAAGATGGTTTTTCAGGACATATTCTTCAGCTTTCACACTAAAACGCTCTGCTTTTTCGAAATCACTCTGAAAACTCGAATACTGCTGCGTCAGTTTCATCAGCGTATAATAATACAGATAGTCTGAAATGTAACCACCCCGCTCAAAAGCCTCCACAGCTGCTTCATAAAAATCCGCTTTCAAATAAAGCTGGGTTCTGTCCAGGCGTTCCCCCTGAATGTAATAATAAATGGCCCGGGCATATTCATCGTCAAGTTTACTCACCGCATCCAACGCAATGTCAACAGACTTCTTTTCCTCTTCCGCTTTCAGCATCTTATCATAAAGGCGTGAAAGCATGTAAGCAACCTGAGCTTTCATACCCGGGAAACGGCCGGAACGGTTGAGCAACTCTACTGTTCTGTGAAAGAAACCTTCACATGCTTTATAATCATTGACCAATGTAAACACTCTGGCTGAAAGAAACAGGTTCTCGGCAAACTCAACTGAAGCAAGTGTATCGATATGCCCCCGAACAATCGCTCTCGCTTCCTTCAATTCATCAAGAGCTTTTTGCGGTTCTCTGACTTCTCCCAATAATTGCCCACGGAAGTTCCGAAAAAAAAGAAAAGACTCCCATTCCTCCGATTTCAGTTTTTCCTCTTCAGCTAACTTTACATAAAGCAGCGCACTGTCAAGTTTTTCCGAACCATAGAAATCGAGCGCTGTCTGCCATTTTTCATTGTTCCCGGGTATTGCCCGATAGTGAATATACCGATCTGGATATTGAGCCCAAAGCCTGGTAGCTATAGATAAAAACAGAATAAATAATACTGGACGGAGACGGAAAACTTTATTCATTTACATTTATATTATGAGGACACCTAACTTTTTTCCAGATGATATATTATTACAGCAAGACATAAGATCTTTGCCAATGAATGATGCAATAAATCTCACATCAACCGTATTGAACCTCACAAATAAAATAATTTTTAATGAATGAAACGAATATGGAGCATTGATTTCCCGCCCGGCTTTGCCAGTTGGTTTAAATTACAGACAAAATCACTGATCTTCTTCAGGTTGGGATACATCCCCCTGGTACCTTATTGCACTTCGATTGTGACTAATTACATTCAGAGAGGCATCACCATTGTAGGAGATTTGCAAAGACACCTGAAAATAATCATCATCTTTCACCTTGAAAGAATATGAAATAATTTTCTTTTCTTCATCGACATCAAATTCCTGTTCCTTCATCTTTCCTGAAAATTCAATGCCTCCACCTCCTCCGTAATCAACGCTGAAAGCCCTGCCGAAAAAAGGCAGATCCCCTACGGCTGTTGAGTCTTCTTTTACCTTAAGATATCCGTAATTAGTAGTCAAATCAATAGATGCTCCACCTGAGGGGAAAGCACGGTCAGCCTCAAAAATAAAATTCCGGCTCTCTACCAGCTTTTTGGTTTCTTCAAACTGGTGTTGTCTCTTTTCAGCTTTGGTCATTTTCTGCTGAGCTCCAATGGAGATCAAAGCTCCGAAAATAAAAGCACCAGCCAGAAAAAATGTAGCTAATCTTCTCATAACTTTCCTGTTTTTTAAGTTTCTCACCTCAAAAACATCCAAAATACGTGCCGGAATATCCTCATTCAAAATCGATAACACCAGGAAACACCCCAATAACTTTCATCTAAGGAAAAAGAAATTCCCTCCATAAAATCCATTCGGGATGAATGCAATACTCCATAAAGTATAAGGTCAAACACCAGCAAAAAACTTCCCTGAAGAATTAAAGAGTTTCCGTAGCCTTTCAGTAAATCTTTACGTTTGTCGGAATTGGATGAAAGATGCCTGAGCAAAAAACCGGTGCCAATATAGGCCACATCCAACCCACTGTTGATCAACAGTATTTTTTCTATTTTCCGGACTTCACCCAAAGCTTCTTCTACATCAAATATCAGCGGATCCGTTTGCATATTGTTATATAGAGCAAGTCCGGCAATGCCCAGGTTGACGGTATTCCAGAACAGATTCATCTGATGAAAATATTTCTTTTCACCACTGTAACGATTCCAACCATGAGCTCCTACAGCAATATTTGCCACTGCCCATGAACCAAGAATCATCATCCCTCTGCTTTGGGTATGTAAGTGACTTGAATAGAATTCACCAACAGCAGTCTGTCCCATCAATTC
Source organism: Marinilabilia sp. UBA5340 (assembly GCA_002411085.1). GTDB lineage: Bacteria > Bacteroidota > Bacteroidia > Bacteroidales > Marinilabiliaceae > Marinilabilia. The sequence goes on from DHQK01000186.1 coordinate 11,216, forward strand.
ATGAGACAGGAAAATAACAAATGCAATAAGAATAAGCTTTCTCGTCGAAGTCATTTTGTCTCCTTTTAGTTTCTGTCCATAAAGT
>DHQK01000010.1:0-1326 GCA_002411085.1 Marinilabilia sp. UBA5340
GATTTTGTAAATGTTGGGATTTGGAGAGGATCGTAAAAACTTTCAGGTTCAAAGGTCCATTCCCCTTCTTGGGAGGGGTTGGGGGAGACCCTTCATTCCCCTCCCTTGGATGGGCAAATAAAAAGGCATTTTTCTATTTTTGTGATACAGGGGAGACCTTGTTATTGTTTTTTACTTGATTAATCGTTAATTTTATTTCAAACAATTTGTATAGAAATGGAGCGGAGTGAAATAATTCGACAGCTGAGAACTTCTTTGAAATCAGCTAATATCCATAAGGTAATTTTGTTTGGCTCGTATGCAAAGGGGACGAATAAGGCCGATAGTGATATAGATGTTTTGGTTGTTACCAGAGATCTTTCACTTCCGGGCTCTTTTGCTGAAAAAATGGCATTAAAATTACCTATAGCTAATGCACTTTCATCCTTGCGTGAAAAGGCTGATTTGGATCTTCTTGTTTATACCTTACCCATGTACGAAAAGTTTAAGAAGATGGATAGTTTGTTGAAAAAAGAAATTGAGAAAGAAGGAACTCTGGTATATGAAGAAAGTGTCTAAGGAATGGATAGCTGCTGCGGAAGATGACCTTGAAGCAGCAAAAGCATTAGTCTCTCATGAACGACTCACTCATTTAGCTGCCTTCCATTGTCAACAAAGTATAGAAAAAGGCATTTAAAGCTATTGTGGAGGAAGAAAATTTCAGTTTTATAAAATCACATGATCTTTTAAGGCTGCAGAATGTGTTGGGGATTACTTTTGATAAAGATAGTCAGCATGTTTTGGAAATTATTAATGAAGTGTATATTGATGCCCGTTATCCCGGTGAATTTGGACTATTGCCAAATGGAAAACCATCAAAAGAAGAGCTTGAAAGTTTTATTTCTGTCACTGAGTATGTATTGAGTCTGGTATTAAAACGTATTTCCAATTAGGGAGCTATTTACTTCCCAGTACTGCAGAGCTGCGCAGCAATATGAAAAAATATCTTGATTTGGCTGCACAAGAACAAATCATCATCCAGAAGGGCAGAAAAGAAACCTTTGTATTGCAAAAAAGAGAATATCTTGAGCCGGATGAGGACTTTAACAGGGCTATCAGTTTGGAACAATTCAGAGAGGGTGCTAAAGAGCATATCAAAACACTATTAAATGTCACCTGAGCGAAATCTTCCTTTTCGAAGTTCAGGCGTGCCGACCACTGGAACCGCCGGTTGTGGAATGCTTTTATATGATTTTATAATGAGCATGGCCCCCGTCTTTAGGCGGGGGATTACTGAACCGTCACGAAATTCACGAGAGCCGGCTTCAAGCCGGCTTTTTGAGAAAT
>DHQK01000010.1:1454-5023 GCA_002411085.1 Marinilabilia sp. UBA5340
CTCCCCTCCCTGGGAGGGGGCAGAGCAACCCAACATTCTATTTTTGTGTTTCGGGGGAGGCCCCCATCTTTCTGTTTCTATGCTTCGGGGGAGGCCCCTTAATTACTTTTCACGCACCGTTGTCTTTTTTAATCACTTTTCATGGCAAATAATCACTTTTCACCTATATTTGTGATGTTAGTTTTTCATGACGCTGTATGGAAAATATAAATTTTTCACGAGAAGTAACTGTTTTTCATGGACGAACACTTCCTGAAAAGGCCAGCATTGCAGGTTACGGGGCTGTTATTGATGGACTTGGCCTTTCAATGCCCATGCCTGATCGACTTGTTCTGATTAGTTACAAAAACCGTCAGTACGTGCAGGGCAATTGGCGGGTATTTACTTTCCGTTACCTTCCGGAAAATAATCTTTACAGTCACTTGATTTTTGCCATAAAGTATGAAGGGATTAACCTGTTGTTTTTTAAAAAGTTGTTTCAGAAGATATCATCCTCCGAGGTGATTTCAATAATATCCCGGGAACCAACAGGGCAATACAGCCGGAAAATCTGGTTTTTGTATGAATGGCTGATGATGAATCTTTTGGATGTGCCGGATATTCAACAAGGAAACTACGTGAATCTATTGGATGAGAAAAAGCAATTCGTAACCCGGGGAGTCCGTTCAAAGCGTCATAGAATCATCAATAATTTGCCTGGGACACGTGATTTCTGTCCGCTTGTATTTAAAACCGAAAAATTAATAAACTATTGTAGCTCTGCATTATCCGAGCAACAGGATAAGCGTTTGAGCAGAGTCGGTAAAGATCTTTTACAACGAGCCTCCGCCTTTTTATTATTGAAGGATTCTAAAGCTTCTTTTTCCATTGAAGGAGAAAGTCCTAAAAGCAAGCGTGCTGCCCGTTGGGGCAACGCAATCGGTCAGGCCGGAGCGAATGCACTAAGTAAGGATGAACTGCTTCGATTGCAACAAATGGTGATTGAAAATACACGGTTTGTAATGTTGGGTTTTCGCCGTGAAGGTGGTTTTGTCGGGGAGCATGACCGGTTAACAGGAGAACCGGTACCTGAACACATTTCTGCTCGTTGGCAGGATCTTGAACAACTTATGTCAGGGCTCATCGCTACAGGTTATTTGTTGGAAGAGGAAGAGATTGATGCTGTTGTTGCTGCTGCAATCGTGGCCTTCGGGTTTGTTTTTATTCATCCGTTTCAGGATGGCAATGGGCGTATTCATCGTTATTTGATACATCACATTCTGGCCAGAAAGGGTTTTACCAAACAGGGGGTTATTTTTCCTGTTTCTACATCTATTCTGGATCACATAACTGATTACAGGAATATTCTTCAACAATATTCACATCCGCTTCTTGATTTTATTGATTGGGAGCAAACAGCCGACAATAATGTGACGGTGCAAAATGAAACCATTGATTTCTATCGTTATTTTGATGCAACCCCTCAGGCAGAGTTTTTATACGATTGCGTTGCCGATACCATTTTTAACATCATTCCTCAGGAGGTGAAATATCTGGCCCAATATGACAGATTTAAACATTTTTTGGATGATGAATTTGAAATGCCGGACAAAACGGTGGCACTTTTAGTTCGTTTTTTGGAACAAAATGAAGGAAAGCTGTCTAAGAGAGCTAAAGATAAGGAATTTTCCGATTTGTCAGATTCAGAGATAGGGATCATTGAAAAGGTGTTTGCAGATGTTTTTTTATGATTAAAAGATTGAAGCCGGCTGACATGGATAGTGGTCATGTATAAGTACACCGGCTTAAAGACCGGTGCTAATCTCATAAATCACCATTTTCAAGATAAACCCGTTTTTTAGCCCCCCTCCCTGGGAGGGGCTGGGGGAAGCCCCCCTCTAATACAAAAATCCAAACAGCCAGAGCGGAATTTTATTTCCAAATCCGTATTCGATATCATCAGATGCAATCCAGGCCTGTTTTAGTTCAGTGATTTGTTTTGTGGTTTTGTTTTTACCGCCTATTTCAAACGAAAATTCTCCATTAACCAGGAAGTCTGTTTTTGGGGATAACTCTATCCGATGATGATATTTTAACTGATTGAAAAAGAATGTTTCGCGGAGGTTTCCCTTATCCGGCTTTTCGGTAGTCAAGGTGAACATCAGATTGGTGTTTTCCAAAAATATTTTATTGGGCTTTTGTAAGCGGCTGATGCCTTTAGCATTTTTCCAGGCAAGCGATATCAGTTGTGCTTCCTGCAGATAATGCAAATAATGCAGCATTGTTTCGCGGTTAAGCCCTGTACGCTCACTTAATTTGGAAATATTAGGCGTAAAAGGAGCGGATTCCGAAATGATAAATAGTAGTTGTTTAAGCTTGTGTGTATAGGCAATATTCACATTTCTTAATCTCGGTAATTCGGTTTCCAGAATTAAATTTATTACCTCCTCAAGCCGAATGTGATAAACTTCAGGCAATTCCTGATAAAAAGGATAATAACCAAAGTTAAGATAATCAGTAAAGTATTTTAATGGTTTTATTTTCGAGACAATATCCGGTGCAAGCGTTTCATGGTCATTCAATATTTGTTCCAGCGAAACTTCTTCAATTTTAATGTTGGTTTCTAATGCCAGAAATTCCCGGAAAGACAGTCCCTGCATATCGTATGTTAATGCGCGCCGGCTCAGGTCAGCATTGGCATTCAGTATTTCCAATAGAGAAGACCCTGTAAATACGACCTTTAATTCGGGGTAATCGTCATAAATGTTTTTTATTTCCACCGACCATCCGGGATATTTATGAACTTCATCAAGAAACAGGTACTTGCCGCCCTCTTTGGCAAAGTTATCAGCCAGATCAATTAGTTTATTTTCGCTGAACCAAATATTGTCCAGACTGACATAAAGAGTTGATTGGAGATTGTTCTCAAAATTTAGTTTAATATGTTGGAGCAAAAGCGTGGTTTTCCCAATTCCACGTGATCCTTTGATACCAATGAGACGGGCATCCCAGTTAATTTTATTCATGATACTACGAACAAAATCAATTCGGGTTTGGGCCATCTTTTTCCTGAATATTTCTTTAAGTTTTTGCATTGTTTGAATTTTATTGTCATAAATATAGATCTTTTTCAATGTTTTGGCAAACAAAATAAGTATATTTTTGTTTGTCTTGGCAAACAAATATTGCATTTATATTGAAGTTTCATTGTGTGGCAAAGGGAAGAACCGTGTGAGGGCTGGTAATGGAACCGTGGATTTATAATGAGTATAGCCCACGTGGTTAGGCGGCTGTGTATTATTGATATGGACTCTGCAGTATGCAAAAACCATCGGCCTAAAGCCCGGTGCTATTCTCATAAATAACCATGGCACAATATGAAAATCCTCCTCCCCTCCTTGGGAGGGGCCTGTTCAATATAGACTTTCTTATATACACAGTAGGGGGAGGGCCCCAAAAAAATATTTTCCATCTGTTTCTATCCCCTCCATCCATCAAAATTGTATCTTTGACTGAATTTTTTATAGAACACTCATTTTTTAAGCAAAACGCACTATTCCCCCTCCCTGTGAAGGGACTGTTTAAGACAG
>DHQK01000047.1 GCA_002411085.1 Marinilabilia sp. UBA5340
TCGGATTGTCGGTAATAAAATTTGGAAGTTAAGTAAGAGGGGAGCAGGAAAAGATATAAAAAAATGCTCCTGAAGTAGTGGAATTCTACTTTCCGGGAGCATTTTATTTTTTTGTATCTGAAGGGGGGGCAGTAGTTTCCAGTGAAATGAGTTTTTCAGGGGATAAATAAGAGGCTGTCTAAATTGGAATAACAAGTTGTATAATACAAAGAAATAATTGAGCCACTCATTTCAAATGAAACGAGTCCGGAAACTTCGGGACGAGTTCCCCCGATAGATCAGGGCAGGCTATCAGACCAATAAGTTTGTTAAATTATATACTGATGAATAAAAACTATTAGTTTGGGTATTAAGTGAATCCACCGATAAAGAAAAGATACAGATATCAAAGACAACAAAATCGCAAAGCGATTTTTGGTTCCCTGCTCTCTGCGATTACTCAATTGGAATGTTCGCAATGTGAGCTACAATACTATTAGTGAAACACCGAAAAAAAGAACTATAATTTTATTCTCAGTGTAAAATTTAAACAGATTCTATGAATGTTAATTGATTTTTAACCCCTTTCCGAAACCCGTTAATTGTTTGGGCAAGTCCATGAAATATTTGCTTCTTCCGGCTTAAATAAGGCGGAGAGCATGAATAATTATTGGAGAGGGATCCCACCAGGGCTGCAATATTTAAGACCTTGGATGGTACTGAATAATGGTGTTTTTTAGATACTCTTTATCCAAGTGAGTATAAATCTCTGTGGTGATAATAGATTCGTGGCCCAGCATTTCCTGAACGGCTCTTAAGTTTGCACCGCCGTCAATCAGATGCGTTGCAAAGGAGTGACGGAATGTGTGTGGACTGATATTTTTTTCAAGTCCCAACTTTTTGGTTATATTTTTGATTATGGTAAATATCATAACCCTGGATAATTTTTTCCCTCTTCTGTTTAGGAACAGCACATCTTCATGGTCTGGATGGACTTTTAAGTTGCGACGATATTCACTGAGGTAAAGGTTGATTTCCTTTATTGCTTTGGTACTAATGGGAACCAAGCGTTCTTTACTGCCTTTTCCTTCAATTTTTACAAATCCTGACTCGAAGAACAAATTGGATATTTTTAAATCAATCAGTTCCGAAACTCTCAGTCCACAACTGTAGAGGGTCTCCAGTATTGCTTTGTTTCTTTGTCCCTCTGCTTTTTTGGTGTCAACGGCATTGATGATGGTATCGATCTCTTCGACAGACAAAATTTCCGGCAATTTTCGACCTACTTTGGGAGTTTCCAGAAGGGCAGTTGGATCACGATCTACTTTTTCTTCGATCAGTAAGTATTTGTAAAAAGATTTGATCCCACTAATAATTCGCGCCTGAGTTCTGGGGCTGATTCCTTTGTTGTTAACCCATTCGATCATGTCTTTAAGATGATCAAGCTTCACACCCTCCGGGCTTATATCATAATTTTGCTCTTTGAGAAATTGTACAAGTTTAAATAAATCAGTGATATAAGCATGTATGGAATTGTCTGACAGTCCTTTTTCTATTTTCAGATAATTCTTAAATCCCTCTATTTCTTGTTCCCAATTCATGACGCTGTTTTATATAATTATATTACAGGTAATAGGGTTTTTTGTTTTAACTAAAAAACCCAAAATGATAATCATAGGTTAAAGTTGCGAAATTTTTTTATGTAAATGCAAATATTTGCCCAAATATTTTGACATATCCTGTGCAAATGTAATATATTGTTACAACAGGTTACTGTTCTAATTGTTCTGTTATTGTGTAATTTGTTGTTGATTAGTGTCTTAATAAACAATTTAGAGTTACTTTTTTTTATTTTATACCATTGTCGTATTTTTGCAGCGAATTAAAGATGATATTTTATGAACATCCTCATTATCAATGGTCCAAACTTAAATTTGTTGGGCGTTCGGGAACCTGATACGTACGGGAGTCAATCCTTTGAAGACTATCTTTCTATCTTACAAAATAAATTTTCTTCGATAGAGATTGATTATTTTCAATCCAATTCTGAGGGTGAAATCATCAATAAAATTCATGAATACGGCTTTTCCGGTATTGGTATTGTATTGAATGCCGGTGCTTATACCCATACTTCGGTAGCGTTGGCTGATGCAATCTCGGCTGTTGATTCTCCGGTGATAGAGGTGCATATTTCCAATGTTTTCAAAAGAGAAGAATTCAGGCATCGTTCTTTTTTGTCACCGGTTTGTAAAGGAGTTATTTCAGGCTTCGGTCTTGATTCCTATCGCCTGGCTATTGAAGCATTATTGAAAATGTGATTTTATTAAACTTTTTATTTGAAAAATAGCGAAGAATGAAGAAATTCACCAAAATTGTAGCAACTGTTTCCGACCAACGATGTGAAGTTGATTTTGTACGGGGACTTTTTGAAGCAGGAATGAATGTGGCCCGGTGTAATACTGCCCACCTGGATTTTGAAGGGATTAACAGAATTGTGAATAATGTTCGGGCAGTTTCTGATGAGATTGCAATTTTGATTGATACCAAAGGACCTGAAATCAGGACGACAGTAAGTGATGGCGATATTGAGCTGGAAACTGGTTCTGAGCTTTTATTGATTGGAGATCCGGATGGTAAAACCGATGAAAAGCGGATTTGTGTTTCATATCCCCAAATTGCAGAAGATGTTTCTGTTGGTAGCCATATTCTTATTGATGATGGTGAGATTGATCTTGAGGTGATTGCACAGGAAAATGGTGGTCTGAAGTGTAAAGTAATGAATAACGGTACCCTGGGAAGTCGCAAAAGCGTGAATGTTCCTGGTGTTCGTATTAATTTGCCTTCACTGACTCAGCGCGATAAAGGATTTATTCGTTATGCTATTGAGAATGAGGTTGATTTTATTGCTCACTCATTTGTGAGAAGTAAAGACGATGTTCTTGAAATCCAGAAAATTCTGGATGAACACGATAGTCCGGTGAAGATTATTGCAAAAATTGAGAACGAAGAAGGTGTTGAAAATATTGATGAAATTCTCGAGCATGTCTACGGTGTCATGGTTGCGAGGGGTGATTTGGGTATAGAAATTCCACAGGAAAAGATTCCGGGTCTTCAGCGTAAGTTGATTCGTAAATGTGTTGAAGCTAAAAAGCCTGTGATTGTGGCCACCCAGATGCTACATTCCATGATCAAAAATCCTCGTCCTACCCGCGCTGAGGTTACCGATGTGGCTAATGCGATCTATTATCGTACCGATGCGATTATGCTCAGCGGAGAAACTGCTTACGGTAAATATCCTGTAGAAGCTGTGCGAACCATGTCAAGTATTGCCAGAGAGGTAGAAGCTGCAAAAGACAGCCGAAATGATATTCCCGTTGATGAGGTCAAAGGGGATATTACAGCCTATTTAGCAGATACTGCGGTAAGGGCTTCAAAAGAGTTGGATATTAAAACTGTGCTCACCGATAGTTTAACGGGTAAGACGGCGCGTTACCTTTCTGCATTCCGCGGACAAAATGCTGTAGTAGCTCTTTGTTATAATAAGAGAGTAGGGCGCGAGTTGGCTCTTTCTTATGGAGTGTTTCCCGAGCTGACAGAGGCTGGAAGTTCAAAAAGTGAAATCCTTCGAAATACACTTACGCGTCTGCAGGGAGCATCAGTAATAAACAATGAAGATCTCGTAGCTTATTTGGGAGGTAGTTTTGGAATAGGTGGTGGTACTACCTATCTTGAAATTGTCACCGTCGAGAGCTTGTTGAAGAAGTCGCATCGTATTGCTGAATATGAAGACTAAGATTATTAAATAATTTATTTTTTGTCAACCGTCAATTTATCAAACAGTTAAATTGGCGGTTCTTTTTTTGGTGCAAAAAAAGAGGAAAAAAAATGCTTTTTGTATTGCAGAAATGAAAAGAACCGCTATCTTTGCAACGCTTTAAAACAAAAGGGTAGCGCTCTTTTCTGGTCTGGTAGTTCAGTTGGTT
>DHQK01000276.1:0-7059 GCA_002411085.1 Marinilabilia sp. UBA5340
CTGGTGGTGCTAACCCTTTTTTGATTGTGGTTACAACATAGTTGTTACATTTAAGATTCTGTATTGTTGGTTTGCGTCCGGTTTACAGATTACGAAACCTTCAACATGCTGGAATGCCGCGGCTGGCGTATTATAGCGTTTGTTAACGCCTGGCACATTTATGTTATTTGTTAATAATTCAATCCAAATGCCCAAAGAGGTATTGTAGACTTACCCCTTAAGTTCCGGGGTAAAGTTTCAGGAGAATATCAATGTGATGCCACAGGTCATAAAAATACATGGACATCTCAATACGTTTTCTGGATTCTCATAAGTACAGAATTTAATTACGTGATTGTTAATTTTATTTAGCCTGAAGAGATGCCGGCTTTAAAATGGTTGTTTATGAAATGGATGATTTTAATACTAGCAATGTGTTTATACTCTTTCAATGTACTTTCCCAAGCTAAAGGTGTAATTGTAGATAAAGACACAAACAGACCTATTAATATTGTTGCCGTTGCATTACAAGGAAAGGCTATTGGTACATATACAAATGAATTTGGGGGTTTTAGTTTGTCTGAAATTAAGAAAACGGACTCAATTCTTTTAAAGCATATTAGTTATCATAGTAAAACAATTAGCTATGATGATTTGAATGATACTGTTTATTTAAATCCTAGAATTAATTGCTTAAATGAGGTGTCAATTTCCCCATCTAAATATTCTGAAGAAAAATCAAAAGCAAGAAACAAAAACTCAAATATTTCATTTGCAGGATTTCCGGGGTTGGAGGTGGCTCAGTTAATTAATATGGGGGGAAATAGTGGTTATGTGAAAAGCATTAAAATTTTTATTAAAAAAATTCAAGCCGAAGATTCAACGTCTGTTCGATTGCACCTTTATTTTAATAATGAAGGCAAGCCTGGTGATGAGATCTTACTTAATAATGGAATAAGTAAAGTGTCCAATAGAGTAAAAGATCTATTATTTAATGTTGAGTCTGAAAAAGTAGAGATTCCTTTAGAAGGATTGTTTGTTGGAATTGAATGGATTAATCAAATTGAAAACGACCAAAAACAGTTGGAACCTCGGATCTTAATTTCAAAAACTAAACAGCAAAAACAAAATACATATTATAGATTTTGGGATAAAGACTGGGAAAGTTTAAATTCTCTTCTCCATTTAGAAAGAGCAAATTCAGTTATTGAATTAAAGAAAATCGTTAAAGATTTAAGATGAAGAGGGTTATTGTGATTTTTGTTTTAGTGTGTGTCAATGTCATCCGAAAGTCTTAATTTTTAAAAGGGGAATGTAAATTTAACTCTGTCCAGTTGACTTGTTTGTAACTCAAAATAACTCATATTTTTTCTTTCATCCAATTCTTAAAAGCTCATTTGGGTAGTTTTCAGGTTCTGTCAAGGGCGGCGGAGGAACGGAGCCGTTTATATATCCTTGACAGGTTCTGAAGACGACCTATCTTTGCATTTAAGGTTTTGGATGTCACAGCTTAATTTTGAGACGCCCTTCAAATTGGATACATAATTGCTGTAATGTTAAAGCCCAGTTTTGAAGAGGGTGAGTCCATTTTTTGGCGATGTTCTCGGTTGTTAAATATATCAACTTTAAAAGAGCCATATCACTGGTGAAAGCTCCTTTTGTTTTGGTCACTTTCCTCACTTGGCGGTGAAATCCCTCAACAGCATTGGTGGTGTATATCATCTTTCTAATTGGTTCGTCATATTTGAAATAATTGGATAGTTCCTCCCAGTTATCATTCCATGATCGTATTACAATAGGATATTTCTTGCCCCATTGTTCCTCAAGGCTTAGCAATTCTGTTTCTGCTTCCGATTTATTGATTGCTCGATAAACCTTTTTTGAATAAGAAAAGAATAAGAAAATCAGGTTGTATTTGAAAAAGGATTTCAACTAAATTCATAAAATAGGCCTTATAATATGGAATACTTTGGTTCTTGTTTGTGTAAAGGAGTTAAATTTAAAGTTTTAGGTGACTTTGAGAGTTTTTATTTATGTCATTGCTAATATTAGGAAAGATAAAAGGGCTGGTCAGGCTGCAAATTTATTATCAATAACAGCAGGACTAGGGAAAATTGATAAAATCAGGAATTAAAAAGCTTTCAATCTCCCAAAAGTAATCATGTGAAACCCTTTTGTGGATTTCCTAAGTTTTTTTCGAGACGTATTCCATTATATTTTCTGATTTGCTGTTTTGATAAAAATACTTTTTTTGTTTTTGTCTGATGATGGTAGTTTTTTTGAGTTTATTGGGGTAATACTATGTAATTGGTTATTTTTGCTGTGTTCGAAAGGGCATTCAAAGAGAGATAAAAATGATTTGGTTAATTCTTTATTCCTTTTACCTTGGGGCACGATAAATATCTGCATACTGGAGAAAATAGCAGTGGAGCGTTTTCGGAAGAAAAAATACTTCAGGGAATTGCCTCAGGGGACGAATCTGTCTTTCGTCATGTTTTTGATACTTACTATCAGTTATTAGTGACTTTTGCTTTTCGTTATCTTAACGATCTTGATTCTTCAAGAAATGTTGTGCAAGATCTCTTTGTTAGTCTTTTTGATAAAAGGGAAAGCATCAATATACATACTTCACTTAAATCACATCTATATCAATCTGTTCGTAACCGTGCGATAAATGTTTTGAAGCGCGAAAAAATGCAACGCGATCATCATCACAGGATTTTAGAGGAGAATTCCGGCAGTGAATTTTACGAGGAAATTTCTGATGTTGACGAATTGCAAAATCGAATTGCCAAAGTTGTAAATAATTTGCCGGGACAATGTCAGCGGATTTTCAGAATGAGCAGGCAGGATGGGATCAGCAATAGTGATATTGCAGATCAACTCTCTATTTCTAAACGAACTGTGGAGACTCAGATAAGTAAAGCTTTGAAGAAGATTCGTGAAGATCTTCTGAAAAGTGGCTTTTTGCCTTTTGTTAATCTTTTTGCTGCTATCGAAATCCTTTTTAGAATGATTTTAAAGTGATTTTTTGATACGTGTACATATCGATTGGATTGTCATAAGATATGAATAGGGAAACTTGGGTGTTTTAATCACAAATTAAAAACTATAAGTTATGGAATTCTTATTGCAACTTTTTGCAGACTTCCTTGGAACACCAACCGGGGAAGAGAGAATAGAACAAGTTAAAGAATCTGTTGAAGAGGATAAAGCAGAGATGGTTTCCCTGACGGAAGAAACAAAAGAGGAAGACCCTGTATTGTTCGGTCTCATGCAATTTCATTAATCTGGAATGTGATTTGGAGGCCTGATTGAAATCGTATACAAGATGTATATATTCTTTAATGCGATCGTTTTATCAGACCATAGGTGTATAGGTTCTTCCAATGTATTATTGTTATTTGATTGTGATTTTTAACGCTATTGGTGTGCCGAATTTTTTTTTATGGAAACATCGAAAACCATAAATTCTGAGTTGCTTGTAAGGTTTTTTTCGGGAGATTGTACTTCCGAAGAGGCTCAGCGTATTGAAGCGTGGCGCAAGCGAAAGGAAGAAAATGATCAGATTTTTGAAGATTTTAAAAAAGTATGGAAATCTGATTATCAGACACTACTTTCATCTGAAATGTTGGAAGGAGACTGGGCGCGTATCCGAGCTCGCCTCCACATGCCCCATCGCAGAAGATCAATAGGTTTTCTGGGAGCTTTTTCCCGCATTGCTGCAGTGATTTTGGTGATGTTGGCTGTAAGCAGTGGTTTGTATGTTTACTGGAATGTTCCGGGATTTGGGAGATGGAGTGCTTTTCAGACAGGGGAAAGTGTCGACTCCCTTAGGTTGCCTGATAATAGTATTGTCTATTTGAATAATCATTCTTCATTAAAATACCTTAGAAATTTTGAAGATGGAAAACGGACAGTTTCTCTTGATGGAGAAGGCTTCTTTGAGGTTGAACACGATGCAGGCAATCCCTTTTTGGTGAAAACCCCCGATGGATTGGATGTTACTGTTCTTGGAACTGCGTTTCACTTACAGGCTGGTGCAGGCATTGAGAATGTGGAGCTCAATGTAACCGAAGGGACAGTTGGTATTAAGTATCGAAGGTTTGACGAAAAAGTTAACGCCGGACAATCTATTGTTGTGAAAAACAGTAAATTGGAGGTTCATCCAACATCTGATGTGAATTTTCTTTTCTGGAAAACAGGAGAGTTGGCTTTTTCGCAATGCTCACTAGAGGTAATTGCCAATACGTTACAAAAGCATTTTAAAGAAATTAAGGAAGTGGATATTGATGCTAGTAGTGATGTACTAGTGACGACTTCCTTTCATAATCAGAGCGTAAGTGAGGTTTTAGAAGAGTTAGAATTGCATTTTGATAAAAAATTTACGCTAAATAAAGGAGTTTTAATAATCTCTGAGTAATTTCGGGAGTTATTTCAATGTTAAAATTGAATGCTCTTGAAACAAAAATCAGTAAAAAATATTATACCTAAAATTATTGTGGTCGTTGTCCTGTGGACAATGACCATTGTTGTATGTGAAGCACAATCCTGGACTAATCAGGTCTTTACTGTGGATAAGTTTCAGGGATCATCTATTGAAATTATTGAGCATCTTCAGGAAAAAAGCGGATGCATTATTAGTTACAGCTCCCGGTTGTGTTTAAAACCCAATATTACGCTCACTTCTACTAAAAACACCCTTATTGGATTTTTGCGTGAAGTATTTTCAGATTGTCCTTTTGACTATGTGGAACGGCGCAATAAGTTAATATTGAGGCCGCTGGAATTGTCTGAACAGATGTTTACCATTATTGGTTACGTTAGTGATTCACGGACAGGAGAGCGATTATTAGGGGCAAATGTGTTTTGTGGCGACCGCAACGAAGGAACAGCAACCAATTATTACGGATTTTACAGCCTTACCCTGCCGGGAGGGGATATTGACCTCTTTTCTTCTTATGTTGGTTACAATTCAGATAGGCGCACTTTCCTTCTTAAAACTGATACTGTTATTAACTTTTCTTTGTCACCTAATATTGAATTACCTGAAGTTTCTGTTCTTGGATCCCGAATGCCTAATTTGCTGCGGGGGAGTAGCTTTGGAGCCTCCCGTGTTTCGATGGAGCAGATTGTAGAAGCACCAGCTCTTTTCGGCGAATCAGATCTAATGAGAGGAATCCAAATGCTTCCCGGTATTCAAAGTGGCTCGGAAGGATTTACCGGATTGTTTGTTAGAGGTGGGGGGCCGGATCAGAATCTGGTCCTTTTGGATGATGTTCCGGTTTATAATGTGGGACATTTATTGGGATTTTTTTCTATTTTCAATACCGATGCGGTTAAACAAGTATCTGTGACTAAGGATGGCTTTCCAGGGCGTTATGGAGGTCGGCTTTCGTCGGTGGTTGATGTGCGTATGAAGGAAGGGCGGAAAGACCGTATCGGGGGGAGCATTTCTTTAGGATTACTTTCTTCAGGAGTGTCGTTGGATGGACCTGCTTTCAATGATAAATCTACTTTTGCTCTTTCTTTTCGACGTACGTATGTGGATGCATTGGCTGCTCTTTATCAATTAGGTGAAAACGATAAAACTAATTACTATTTTTTTGATTTTAACGGTAAGTATAGCTATGAAATATCCGAAAGGAGTAAGATATTTTTGAGCTCTTATTGGGGGCGGGACAAGCTTTACACTTTATATAATTATCGCGATTTTGATGTCGGACTTGGCGGTGAAGGGGTTCGGGAAACAGTCACACTTAATGATGAAAGTAATGCCGGTTGGTGGAATTTTACCGGTGCCCTGCGATGGAATTATGTTTTGAACCCCCGGTTATTTTCCAATCTTACGGCAACCTATTCCAACTATCGTTTTTTTATCGGATTAAAGCAAAGTGATGATAATCAGGAAAACCTGAATACTTATGAGCAAAGGTATTTAAGTGGAATTCAGGATTATAATCTGAAAGTTGATTTTGAAAACTTTTATTCTTCTGATGTAACTTTTCGTTTTGGTGCCAGTGGTGTTATTCATCGTTTTAATCCCGGAATAGATATAGTTAAAGCATCGGGATCCGATGGTAAGGCTGAAGAAACGTCTATAGAAGATGTTTTTGTCTCGGGGCAGGAATATCGGACATACATTGAGAATGAATTCAGTTTTGGGACTGGATTTCACGGTAATGTGGGGTTGCATTCCGCTTTGTTTGTTGGGGAAGGAGAACACTATTTGTCTGTTGAACCTCGTGCGTCTTTCAGATATAATTTAACTCAAACAGTAGATTTGAAAGCGACTTTGTCAAGGATGTCGCAATTTGTACATTTGGTTGGAACTGCGGGATATTCTCTCCCTACTGATTTGTGGTTGCCTGTCAGCGATAAAATTAGCCCTATGTTTTCCAATCAGGCGACTTTAGGTGTAGATTTTTATTTTGGTCAAAACCGGAGTTATATTCTTTCGCTCGAAGGATATATTAAATCATATAAAAATTTATTGGCATATAAAGAAAGCACAGGTTTTTTTGATTACACCACCTCCTGGGAAGACAAACTTACTAAAGGCTCCGGTGATTCTTATGGGGGGGAGTTGTTGTTTCAAAAAAACAAGGGAAATCTTACCGGATGGTTGGGGTACACCTATGCCCATTCAACGGTGCATTTTCCTGAATTGAATGAAGGAGAGCCTTATTCTGCTCGTTTCGATCGAAGACATGATGCCAGTTTGTTTATGAACTATCGGTTCAACGCCCGTGTGACCGGAAGTCTTACCTGGATGTATGGATCCGGAAACCCTGTCACGCTGCCAGAAGAAAAATATTTTGCGCCCTCCTTTAATTGGAGTAAAGAATCCGATTACGGATATTCTGAGAGTGTTGGATCGTTAAATAATTATAGAATGCCATCGTTTCATCGGTTAGATCTCGGTGTTAATTTTTCTAAAAAGAAAAAAAGGGGTGAACGGATATGGAGTTTTGGTGTTATTAATGCGTACGGTCGGCAAAATCCTTTTTTGTTGTATTTTAGTGAAAGTGAAAACAGCCCTGAGGGAAGTGCTATGCGACAATTAAAGCAGTTGAGCCT
>DHQK01000276.1:7339-30094 GCA_002411085.1 Marinilabilia sp. UBA5340
AAGTATTCCTTTAAGTTTTAAGAAACTGTTGAAAAAGATAAACTACATATTGTTTTTGGTGGCCATTTTCTTTGTCTCCTGTGAAAAGAATCTTGAGTTGGAGATTGAAGAGAAAGGAGGTCAGTTAGTTTTATATTCATTTATTGCACCCGACTCCCTTTTTCAGGTACATTTGAGCAAAAGTGTCAGTCATATCTCTGTTGATGATTTTGAAAGAGTGTATCATGGCAATGTGACGATCTATAAAAACGATGAGATTGTCGATGATTTTATTTATCCATTTGATAAGACCTGGGCTCAGCGTGAGGATGCCGGGTTCAAAGCAGGAGACAGAGTTATTATTGAGGCGGCAGACGGAAAAGGACAACGGGTGAGAGGTGAGGCCCTGATTCCGGAGGCAGTTCCTTTGGTGTTCGCTGATACCCTCAGAGTTACCAGAGAAAGCACCCGTAATGGAGACAAGGAGTTAATGAACTGCCAGTTTTCGATCAACGATCCTGGTACCACTAGAAATTACTATCAATTGATAATCCTTGAAGAGATTTGTCATTTGGAAAATGGGTTGATGAAGTGTGAAAGAAATCGTATTGAATACTCAAAAAATGATCCTGTCTTTTATATTCAGGATAAACAGGAAAGTCTAATTGGAAGTATTGATTTTGATGGATGCTTTTCTGATACTTTATTTAATGGTTCAGCATACTCTTTGGAAGTTGATCTGCCAATTGAGTATTTTGCGCAACCAGAGAAACCACAGTCTACACGTAAAATTTATTTTCTCCTGCTGTCCCATCAGAAAGTGTTTTATGATTACTTCAGGAGTCGTGTTGTTGCAGAATATGGGTATGATTTACCTATTATTGACCCCATTCGAATTTATAATAATGTGCAAGGTGGACTGGGAGTTGTTGCAGGCTATAATGTAGCCATTGATTCGTTGATAATTGATAATGGTTATTTAAATTAACTGCAATTTTGGCAGTTGAATATTTGCAGTTTGTCAAATGTAGCAAGGATTTTTGTTATTAATAGTGAAAAGTTTTTTTGGTATCCTTTTTGGAATATGTAAGTATGTCAATATTTACAGGTACATTAATAAATAAACAAACAATTATAATATTATGGCATTATTTGGAAAAATGGACAATCTGGATGCTGGTTCATCAGAAAACCAGGAACAGAGTAAAGAGATAACTGATGTTGAGAAAACAAGAGTCCTGATCATAGGATCCGGACCTGCCGGGTATACTGCAGCTATTTATGCTGCGCGGGCCAATCTTAAACCTATGATGTATGAAGGTTTGCAGCCGGGAGGACAGTTGACCACAACTACCGAGGTGGAAAACTTTCCGGGATATCCGCAAGGAATTACAGGGCCTGAAATGATGGAAGATCTTAAGAAACAGGCAACGCGTTTCGGGACTGACATTCGGTTTGGATTGGCCACAAAAGCTGATCTCTCTGAGCGTCCGTTTAAAGTTACCATCGATGATAAGAAGTTGATTGAAACAGATTCATTAATTATTGCTACCGGAGCTACTGCAAAATACCTTGGTTTGGAGGATGAACAGAAATATGCCGGTTCCGGTGTCTCGGCTTGTGCCACTTGTGATGGTTTCTTTTATCGTGGAAAAGATGTTGCTGTAGTAGGGGGTGGAGATACTGCTGCCGAAGAGGCCGTTTATTTGGCTGGTTTGGCCAATAAGGTATACATGATTGTACGCCGCGATGAGCTGAGGGCATCGAAGGTTATGCAAAAGCGTGTTTTTGATACTCCAAATATAGAGATCTTATGGGAACATCAGACTAAGGGACTAGTGGGAGATGGAGTGGTCGAAGGAGCTGTTTTGACATACAAAAAAGGAAGCCCTGAAGAAAAGGAAGTCAAGATTAAAATTGACGGGTTCTTCCTTGCTATTGGTCATAAACCTAATTCAGATATTTTTCGAGATTATTTGGAAACGGATCAGGTTGGGTACATCCAAACGGTTCCGGGTACTACCAAGACAAATGTTCCGGGTGTGTTCGCCTGTGGAGATGTTCAGGATTCCGTTTACCGCCAGGCCGTAACGGCAGCAGGGACTGGTTGTATGGCCGCTATGGATGTGGAGCGTTTTTTGGCGGAGCATCAATAAGATTTTGGATTTAGTTTTTTGAGAAGGTCGTGTTGTTAAGGAATGCGGCCTTTTCTTTTTTATTATCCGGGGAATCCGTATAATTTTTCTTCTTTAATATATTCAAAAACCTCATGAGTCAGCAGATAAGGGAGTTGTTTGTTTTGTCTAAAAGCATCTCTGATAAGCGTCGAGGAAATATCCAAAAGTGGGGCTTTTATCACTTGAACTTTGCTTTTTAGGTCTGGTTCTGCATGGTTAACCGGATATCCGGGTCTGGGATAGATGATGATTGGGAATTCAGTGAGTATTTTTCTCCATTGATGCCAGCGCGGAAATGTGAGCAGATTGTCACTTCCTATAATTAAGGAAAAGTTATGATTGGGGTTTTGGTTTTTTAATTTCTCCAGTGTGCTGATGGTATAGGAGGGAACTGGCATAGAGAATTCAATGTTGCTGGCTTTAAATCTCTTTTCCTTTGAAATGGCCAGTTTGACCATTTTTAGCCGATGATCCGCATCTGCCAGTTCGCTTTCTTCTTTGAAGGGGTTTTGGGGACTTACCACAAACCATACCTCATCCAACGGCACAAATTCGATCAAATAGTTGGCCAAAGCCAGGTGACCAATATGTATGGGATTAAATGATCCGAATAGTAATCCGGTTTGCTGCATGGCCTAATGCTTTTATTTTTCAATAAACGTTCTGACTGCTTTTTCTGTCTCCTTGAAGGTGCTTTCCAGTTGGTCGTTGATAATGATTTTGTCAAAAAATTGGGCATAGCCAAGCTCTTTTTCTGCTTTTTCCAGGCGTTTTTTAATCACTTCTTCAGAGTCTGTCTGCCTGCTCCTCAATCTATGTTCAAGTTCTTTGAGAGTTGGTGCTTTGATGAATATTGCCAACGCTTTTTGACCGAATTTCTTTTTAATGTTGGTACCTCCTACAACATCGACATCAAAAACAGCCACTTTGCCTTCCGCTGAGATTCTCTCTATCTCACTGTTTAAAGTACCATAGTAGGTGCCCTCATAGACCTCTTCCCATTCAAGAAATTCACCATTGGATATTTTTTTTCGGAAGGTTTCGGTGTCCAGAAAATAGTAATCTTTTCCGTCTGTTTCCTGACCTCTTGGAGCGCGACTTGTGGCGGAAATGGAGAAGGCAAGGTTCGGAATTTGTTGCATCAGATATTTTACAATGGTCGTTTTTCCAGAACCTGAAGGGGCCGAAAATATTATTATTTTATTATTCATTCGTTAAAAATTTACTTATCAGGCCAAATGGAATTTGCTGTTCTTGTGTACATGCACTTATGTGGTAAGTTTTAGTAATCAGATTTCCATGCTGGCTGGTTTTGTGGATTAAAGGATGTTAAGGATTTGCTCTTTTATTTTTTCCAGATCATCTTTCATCTTCACGACGATGTGCTGTATTTCTGCATCATTGGCCTTTGATCCCAGAGTGTTTATTTCACGTCCCATTTCCTGAACAATAAAGCCCAGTTTTTTGCCCACGGGGCCATCGTCATTTAGGGTTTCATTGAAATATTGTATGTGGTTCAGGAGTCTTACTTTTTCTTCTGAAATGTCAAGTTTTTCGAGGTAGTAGATTAATTCCTGTTCAAATCTGTTCTCATCTACTGCTGAGTTGCTCTTGTATTCAGAAAGATTTTCTTTGATCCTGTTTCTGATCTTTTCAGTTCGTTGTTTTTCGTAGGGATTTATTTGCTCCAGAAGTTTTTCGATACTTTTATTTCGCAATTGTACATCTTTTTGCATGGAATTTCCTTCCTGTAACCGGAAAGTGTCCAGTTGACTGATTGCTTCATCCAGCGCGACAGATACAGCATTCCACTCTTTTTCGTCGAGTTCAGCCTGCGGTGTTTTCATGGTGTCGGGCAAGGGCATAATGATGCGAAGTAAGTCAGTGTTGTTGATTTCGAGTTTATCCGTTACATTTTTCAACTGTCGGTGGTAAGCCGAGATAACTTCTTCGTTTACCTGTGGAATTTTATCCGGAACCATGGATTCCACATAAAACGTGACATCTATTTTACCACGTTGCAATTTTTGGCTGATGGCATTTCTGATCGCCAGATCTTTTTCCCGGTAAAGATTCGGGATTCTGGTGTTAATGTCCAGCTGTTTGCTGTTAAGCGATTTTATTTCAATGATTACGCGTTTCGTGGGAAGTTCGCATATCGATTTCCCAAAGCCTGTCATGGATTTTATCATGGATACTTCTCTTTTATTTTGAACTTCAAAGTTAGGCAATATTCCTGAAGTATTATGTTTCCCCTTAGCTAAACGTATTTTTCGTAATCCTCTATCTTCTATAGGAAAGGTTTTCGTTGTCTGTCGATTGGGTGTCATCTTTCGTTTTTTGCCATCAAATAAAAAAAGATGATTAATTTTTTTCTTCTGTGTTAACTTTATAACCAACAGATAAACAGTGTTTAAGGGTGAATTTGTTGTGGCCAAACAAGAAATGTTTAAAAAATACACTAAAAACATGAACAAAAAATCAAACGCTCTGTTTCTTTGATACAATTAGTTATTTTAAAACAGTCTAAATTAAAATCGAAGGTCATGAAAAAGTTAAGTTTTAAATTGATGGCAATTTTGCTGTTAGGAGTGTTTGTGATGGCATCATGTAGTGAAGATGATGACGATGATGAAGATCCAATCGAAAATCCTGTGGTTAGCACTACCATTGTGGATATTGCGGCTGGAAACGATGATTTTTCAATTCTTGTAGATGCATTGGAAGCTGCAGGTCTGGATGACGCACTTGCGAATGAATCCGCCACCTACACTGTTTTTGCACCTACTAATGATGCTTTTGTTGCGCTGTTAGACGAATTGGGAGTTTCTGCTTTAGAGGATATTCCTGTAGAAACGCTTACTGCAGTGCTTTTGTATCATGTGTTGGATGTTGAAGCTCCTGCATCTGCTGTTGCTACAGGCTACTACAATAGTTTGTCTCCGGGTCCTGTGGATGGTTACAATCTTTCATTTTATGTTGACAAGGACGCTTTGACTATCAATGACAGGGCATCCATAATAGATACCGATATTATGGCTGACAATGGAATTATCCATGTTATTGATAAAGTTATTTTGCCTATGTCAATTACGGATCATGCTGTTGCCAATGAGAATTTCTCGGCACTGGTTGCTGCTGTAACCAAAGCTGGTTTAGCCGATGCATTGGCTGACGAGAATGCAGCATATACTGTTTTTGCGCCTGTAAACGCTGCTTTTGACCAGTTTTTAAGCGATCTGGGTGTGACACTTGACGATCTTACAGCTGAAGATTTGACACCTGTTCTTTTGTATCACGTGGTTAATGCCGTTGTTCCTGCAGCAAATGTTACCTCAGGATATGTACCGACACTCGCCACAGCTCAGGATCGCAATGTCAGTCTTCAAGTACTGGTTGATGGTGGTGTGACGTTGAACGGTTCGAGTGCTGTTGTTGCCACAGATGTTGTTGCTACCAATGGAATTATTCATGCCATTGATGAAGTGGTTGTACCTCCTACAGTTGTGGATATAGCCATAGATAATTCCGACTTTTCCATCCTGGTAGAAGCCGTTGTCAAAGCTGAGCTTGTTGATGCACTCAGTGCAGAAGGGCCGTTTACGGTTTTTGCACCTACAAATGCAGCATTCGAAGCGCTCTTTGCTGATCTGGGTATAACAAGTGTTGACGATCTTGATGTAGAGACTCTTACCAGTGTTTTAACAGCACATGTTGTTAGTGGCAATGTTGCTTCAGGTGATTTGTCCAATACTTCTGTTCCAACTCTGAACGAATCCAAGAATCTGGATATAAATGTTGATAACGGAGTGGTAATTGACGGCGATGTGAATGTCGTTCTTGCAGATATCCAGGGGACTAATGGAATTGTACATGTGATAGATAAGGTGATAATGCCTTAAGTTTAGTTTCCCTTTTGATGGCGGGGCCTTTGGTGGACCTTTGATTTTCCACCTTAGGTCCCGTTTTTTGTATTTCGATTTTGTTCTTTATTTTTGTAATACAAATGAACAAATTCCTTTTTTTAGTGGTTAGGAGAATAAAATTACATTTTTCAATTTTTGCGGGGGTTTTTGTAATTGTGTTCTGAGCTATCCAAATGGGTGACTTAAAGTTTCAATTTTTTTGTTGATTTGAAGAATCCCGACTAATATAAGTTTTATACCAATGCTCTATGGCTATTTATTCCATTAAAGATCTTGAGAAAATTTCCGGGATTAAAGCACATACTATTCGTATTTGGGAACGTAGATATGGACTCGTAAATCCCAGACGTACTTCTACCAATATTCGTTACTATTCTGATGAGGACTTAAAGAAGTTGCTGAATATTTCTATTCTCAATCAAAATGGATTTAAAATATCCAAAATTGCTGACCTTAATGATAACCAGCTCAGAGATCGTGTTCTGGATCTTTGTATTGATGCACGTAACAACAGTGTTCAGATTGAGAGTTTGATGGTTGCAATGCTGGAACTTGACGAGAGAAAGTTTATTAATGTTCTTTCTGGAGCCATCATTAAATACGGATTTGAAGATACGGTTGAACAGGTGCTTTTCCCTTTTCTAGATCGTATAGGTATGCTTTGGCAGGCAGGTACCATTAATCCTGCTCAGGAGCATTTTATCTCCAATCTCATCAGACAAAAACTGATTGTTGCCATAGACAACGAAATGCAAAACATTACTGTGAACGGGCCACGTATCGTTTTCTTTCTTCCTGAAGGAGAATTGCATGAAATAGGCCTTTTGTTTTACAATCTTGTCGCCAGAAAAGAAGGTTTGGATGTTGTTTATCTTGGAATGTCTGTGCCTTTGGGCGATCTTAAACTTGTAAATCAGGTCAAACCGGCTGATGCTTTTTTTACCTCTTTTGTTTCTGCCCGTGAAAAATCAGAAATGGAATCACAATTGCAACGATTGAGAGAATATTTTCCGGATACCCCTTTTATGGTTAGTGGTTTGCAAATTAAGGAATTAAAGCCACGGCTCCCTGAAGATTTTACTGTGGTTTCTTCTATCAAAACTTTTAAGGAAAGTGTCAGGCTGTTGAAATATTCAGAATGATTTAGGAGTAACCCCCTTGTTTTTCCATTTTCCTGACAAGTACCATAAGTAGCTACCTGCGAGTCCCATTATCCAGCCGCAGGGAATTGCCCACCATATCCCCGTGGGTCCGAATTCTTTTGACAATATGGCGGCCAACGGAATTCTGATGATCCATAGTGAAATTAATGTGATAAACATGGGAACCAGAGTGTCACCTGCACCCCTGAGCGTTCCATGCATTATAAACATGGTTGAAAAGACAGGGTAGAAAGAACTGATAATAATCAAATAATTTTTACCATGCATGATTACTTCCGGACTATCCGAGAATAGCATCATTAATCCTTCTCCTTTAAGTATCACAATTCCCATTACCAGAAAGCTAATTGTCCAGGCCATTATGAGGGTTGCCCGAACCCCCTTTTTTATTCGGTCAATTCGTCCTGCCCCCAGGTTTTGCCCCACAAAAGCTGCCAGGGCTGATGCCAGATTCATTGCCGGCATGGCAGCCATTGCATCAATTCTGCTTGCGGCAGTGTAAGCAGCTAAAACCGGTGTGTCGAAATTGTTTATGATTCGGATAAGTGCCATCATTCCAAGTGCTACAAATGCCTGCTGAAATCCTGTAGGTAGTCCTATTCTTGCACTTTTAAGAAAGATTAATCGATCAAAAACCATGGATTTCCAGCTAAAGTGTATCAGGTGGTCACGACTGTTTAAAACAAAAATTGCTGTAATAAATGCACCTCCCTGGGCAACCACGGTGGCAATGGCTGCGCCCTCAATACCCCATTTGAAAACAATAATAAAAAGGAGATCCAAAGCAATGTTTGCCACTGTAGAAATAGTGAAAAATAGAAGCGGAGTTTTACTGTCTCCCAGTCCTCTCAGAATGGAGGCGGTACTGTTAAAACCAAAAAACACTACCAATCCTGACATATATATAGTGAAGTACTTAATTGCCTCAGGCATTACATCTTCTCCAACTTTTAACAATGTGAAAATTTCCCGGCTGAAGATGATCCCAAAGGCTGTGAGTAACAGGGAAGCAATAAAAATAAAAATGTAAATGGTGCCTATTGCTCTTTTGACCTGCTCAAAATTTTTAGCTCCGAAATATTGGCTGATAACTACCGTTGCTCCACTGCCAATGCCTATCACAAAGGCTATAAGGGTATAGAAAATGGGAAAAGATGCACCAACTGCAGCCAGGGCTTGTTCGCCCAGAACTTTTCCTACGATAATGGAATCAACAACATTGTATAGCTGTTGAAAAATATTACCTAAAACCATAGGAATAGCAAATCGCAATATGAGTCGGCCCTCTGGCCCATTGGTTAAATCTTTCATTAAAAAGGTATCTTGTGGATCCGTTGAGTATTGGTGTTTTTCCGATCCGAAGATGCAAATCTACAATAGTTCTTTAGATTTGTTCGTTTTAGGTTCAGGATAATGACCAAAACCTTTATTTTTGCTCTCTGAATTTTGAACGAATATGGTTAAACGGGTTTATTTTCTTTTGTTTCTAATTGGATCCTGGTGTTCACCGATATCAGGGCAGGTTTTTTCTATTGATTCTGTGGAGGTTTCAATTTTGATTCCAGAACACCACAAAACACAAATTAATTCTCAACAGGATACTTTATCTCCTGATGCTGTTGGAGAACCATTAGATGACTTTATTCGTCTGGATTCATTGCTTGCTGAGAAGCATTTTATCACCAGTGGGAGAATTAAAATAAAAACCAACAACTATTACAATCAGCTTGTAAAAGACCACGTCTTAAAATTGTGGGTCAGGAGCAGATTGTTTTCCGGAAGTGTGACTAAAACCGGGTTTAATCCATGGGGGCTTTCCTTGTGGTGGAACGAAGCCGTAACGTATAAACCTTTTGCATTGTCGCTAAAATACAGGGAACGATCTTATGACAACTTAATGGAGTTTCCCTCTGTGTATTCTCAAACAGCTTTTCAAGAATACCTGCAGTTTCTTGAACATCCATCGGGTGCTGATACCCTGATTCATGCTTTCTCACAATCGCCTGTTAAATCATTGATGCAGGATGTCTTATTCGAACAACCATTCTTGGCACAGGAGGTGTGGGATAGTATACCGGAACCACCTAAATTGTCTTTTGGTGCCGAGTTCATTCAAAACAGATCCGCCAATGAAAGTATTGAAAAATTGTTGCATTGGGAGGAGCCGGAGACTAAGCGGCAGTTAGAAAAGAAAGATGCGATCCAGCGAACCTGGACTTATGGAGGTACTGAGAATATCCAGGTTTCCCAGGCTTTTCAGGAAAACTGGGTGAAAGGAGGCGAGAATTCAATATCTCTCTTGAGCGACTTGCGTTTGCAGGCGCGCTATAAAAAAAATAATGTGGAGTGGGAGAGTTATGTGATTCATAAGTTGGGAATTTTAAATACGGAAGACAAAGAAGCTCGTTTTAATGACGATTTGATAGAACTGAACTCCAAGTATGGTTTAAGTGCCGGAAAAAAATGGTTTTACAGTGGATTGATCAATTTCAAAACACAACTTTTTAATGGATACGAGAGTAGTGATGAGAATAAAGAAAATCCGGTTTCCGGGTTTATGGCTCCCGGTTATTTAACGCTCGCACTTGGTATGGATTATAAGGAAAAGAATTTTACCCTCATGCTTCTGCCAGTAACCTCCAAGATGACTATTGTGTCTGATACTGTGAAATTTGATCAAACCCGTTACGATATTCCTGAAGATAAAAAGATAGACAATATGGGGGGAGCATCTTTGGTGAATAGCTTTAAATGGGAATTAGCTAAAGATTTCAATTTGCAGTCTAAAATGGATTTCTTCTACGAGTATATGCGGAGCGATAACCAAATTCAGGCAGAATGGGAACTTATTCTGGATATGAAAATTAACGTATTTTTAAGTACACGAATCGGCACTTATCTTAGATATTACAGCAACGAGTCGGAGTATGTTCAGTTTAGAGAAAACCTCAGTATTTCCTTCAATTACAGGTTTTAATTGTTGCCAAATAATGGTTTAACTTTGTTTAACTTAAGTGAGTTGCTTACAATTTGTAATTCGTTATATATTTGCACTCTGAAAAACAAAGGGGTTTTTCATAGGTTTAGGTAAGGTTAGGTTAATTAGGTTAAGTAAAAAAAGAGCAGGATTTTTTTCCTGCTCTTTTGATCTTTTTTTAAGTTGGGTTGTTTAACTATAGAATGATATTTAACAACTTTTCTATTGACACAGTACAGAGCTTTGTTTATATTTATTTAAGTTTTCTCATAGTTTAGGGTTAGGTTTGGTTAATTGAGGGCCGCTTGCATTTTTTGTAAGCGGCCCTCTTTTGTTATGAATTCATGTTATATACCGGGAAACATTGTTTATTGAATTTGCAGAATTGGAATTGATTTGTTGTGGGATACTTTAGTATTTGCTACAAAAAAACCGTGATATCATTTTTGATAACACGGTTTTTTAAATCAGTGTTTGTGAACTGGCGTCTACCTAAATGGTTGCACTGTGAGATTGTTTCCCTTGTAACGTGCTTTTCTGAAGGCTTTGATCAGCTCCTTTTCAAAATTTCCATCTGCTTCAAAAACAGTGTGTTTATTTTGTATTTCAATCTTTCCAATCCTGATTTTGTGCTCCGGAGTGTGTCGATTAATAATATTAATTAAAAGGTCAGGACGCAAATTGTTTTTTGCTCCAAGGTTGATGCTGTAACGCGAAAGACGGTTCCCTTTGCGCCCGTTATTCCCAAATTTTTTGGGGTTTCTCCCTTTGGGCGATGCTGACTGACTGGATGATTTGTTGAGGTCCGTAGAATTTTTATATTCTTCATAAACACGTCCAAATTCTTTGGAAATGAAACGGTTCAATAATTCGTCTTTGTCCAGATGTCCCAGTTTTTCATTGATGGTTTCACTAAACTCCTCCACGGGAAACCGTTCATCATTGCTATTGGATATTGAATCCAAATAGTTTGAAAGTCTACGTTGGAAAACTTCCTTTCCCTGGGGTATCATTTCCCGGGAGATGGATTTTCTGATTTGCTTTTCCAACATCTTGATTTTTCGCTGTTCTCCGGGGGTGATAATCGCCATAGAAATTCCGGATTTTCCTGCCCGGCCTGTGCGACCGCTTCGGTGTACGTAGTTTTCAGGGTCATCAGGAAGATGGTAATGAATCACATGGGTAAGTTCGGTGACATCCAGACCTCTGGCGGCTACATCAGTAGCTACTAAAATCTGTAAGTGTTTTTTGCGAAATCGTCCCATCACCTGATCTCTTTGGCCCTGTGATAAATCTCCGTGCAGTGAATCTGCATTGTAGCCATCGGCAATTAGCTTATCGGCAATGTCTTTTGTTTCCTGGCGGGTGCGACAAAAAATGATACTGTATATATCGGAATGCATGTCTGCAAAACGACGCAGTGCCTGATAAAGAGCCGGAGGTGATGTTACCATGTATTTGTGCTCAATATTGTCAGCTGTTTTGTTTTGACCAGTTACGCTTATCTTATGTGGTGTATTCATGTATCTGCCGGTAAGCGAAGCAATGTCGGGAGGCATGGTTGCCGAAAAAAGAAGCGTTTGTTTCATTGCCGGGGTTTGGGCCAGGATGGCATCCATTTCATCTTTGAATCCCATCTTTAGCATTTCATCAGCTTCGTCCAATATCAGAAACCGGACTGATGAAAGATCCAGCTTTTCTCTGTTGATCAGGTCGTTGACGCGCCCGGGAGTTCCCACGACCATGTGACAGCCTCTTTTTAGGGCTCCAAGCTGGCGATAAATGGGCTCACCTCCGTATACCGGTACGACAGAGATATTGGTGTTGCTGTTGAATTTTTCTAAGTCACTGGTGATTTGAAGACAGAGTTCCCGAGTAGGGCAAAGAACAATGCTTTGAATTTCTTTTCGTTCTTCCTCTATTTTGTTGAGTACTGGAAGGCCAAAAGCAGCAGTTTTTCCTGTGCCGGTTTGTGCCAATGCCACCAGGTCGTTGGTCGATTCCAAGATAAAAGGAATAGTTTGAGCCTGGATAGGTGTTGGTGTTTCGAATCCCATAGCATCAAGGGATTTCAAAATTTCAGGTTTTAATCCTGTTTCTTTAAATGTGTTCATATAAGAATTTTTCCCTCACGATATTTTTTTTGTGAGGTTTTGATTTAGATGGACTAAAAAATTGGTTTTATCACGATGGAATTCCCGATGATAAAAAATCATTATTCATGAATTGACTATTTTAAAGGCCAATCGGTTTTGTGCTTTTGAGATTTCTCAAAAGATCCTGAATAATCCCCCAAAGGTTTCTTTGATAGAGTGTACTAGATATTACAACCAAAAAAGAAACGTGTTCCCAATCATGAGTTTCACGTTTTCACAACCTGCCCATCTTTTTTGGTTGAATTAACGCGAAGTAAGGACTGATAAAACATTTTGTTTTTTATCAGTCTGTTAAATTCTCATTTCACTATTTATGTTTATGCAATGGCGAAAAGAGTTTTGTTTTTTTTGAACGCTGCAAATGTACCTTCTTTATTTGGTTTCCTTACCACTATTGTTGATAATTAATTAATTTTAAGAAACGCTTTGATTTTTGGGGTAAAAAATGGATGGGGTTTGTTCATTGTGAAAAGCAGATTACAACTTTTTCACGATGTGATCTTGTGTTGTATGCCTGCGTATTTGACTTTTTTTTCCCGCGAGTAATTGATTATTTATGGTTGTTTAAAAAAAAATATCTGTACAATGTTCAGTATTGTAGGTTGTTAGTGTAATTATTCCTTTTACGTATCATTTTTTTGAGGTTCATTTTGTTGTTGTTTTCATAAAAGAATTATATTTGCACTGCATACATACCAGAACAGGATGGCTGAAAAAAATAATATAAATAACTTTAAGTTTCTGATTGATAGTTCTTCAGATGTTCCCAAATTTCGTCAATTGGTGGAGTCTGTAAACAATGCCATTTCAGAAAAAAAATTGAGTATAGGTGATCACCTTCCTTCTGTGAATCAGGTCTGCAAGGATTATAAACTTTCGCGAGATACTGTATTCAAAGCCTATTCTTTGTTGAAAGAGCAGGGAGTCATTGAAAGTGTGCCTAACAAAGGATATTTTATTGCTAAAGAAATAAGAAGAGTCTTTTTGTTTCTTGATACATTTAAGGCATACAAAGAAGTCCTTTATGATTCCTTTTTCAAAAACCTGCCCAAGAACGTAATTGCTGATGTTCATTTTCACCATTATAAGCCTGATGTCTTTAAAAAACAGATAGAGGAGAGTATAGGTAAATATGCCAAATATGTGATCATGCCTTTCGATCACCCAGCCTCAGAAGACATATTAAAGCTTCTTCCGTCAGAAAAATTGTTGCTTATTGATTGGAATATTTTTTCATCCGAAAATAACAATCTTTTATATCAGGATTTTGGCAGACCTCTTTATTATGAACTGGAAAAGGCGCTGGATCTTATAAAGAAATACAAACGATTTGTTTTTGTATATCCCGAATATACCAACCACCCTTATGAGTCTGTAGAATATTTTGTTCGTTTTTGTAAGGATTATCACATTAAATATGATGTTTTAAAAAACAGCGATTTATTTGAAATTGAAAAGGGGGTTGCTTATATTAGTGTAAGTGATCGGATATTGGGCCGTTTTCTGGAACAAACACGAGAGAAGAATCTGGAGCCAGGGCAAGATGTAGGCTTTATTTCCTACAATGAGACACCCATGAAGAAATTTATTTATAAGGGAATTACAGTCTTGTCAACCAATTTTGCCGAGATGGGTATGAAAGCTGCTGAATTTGTGACCCATGATGAACAAATGCGTGTTTGTATTCCAACTACGTTGAGAATCAGAGAATCATTGTAGGAAATTAGATTTTTTAGGAGAGTATTATTTTTGTAGTATCTAACCAGAACAGAACAGAGTAAGATGAAGTACACACTTGGTTTTGACATAGGAAGTTCATCCGTTAAGGTAAGTCTTCTGGATATTGAAACGGGGACAAGTAAGGCCTCTGCTTTTTATCCTAAAACAGAAATGGCCATTTCTGTTCCACAACCGGAGTGGGCCGAGCAGGCTCCAGAGGATTGGTGGGAAAATATTAAGAATGCATTAAAAGAGGTTTTGGAAACCGCAAAAGTGGAAGTGTCCGATATAAAAGCTATTGGCATAACCTATCAAATGCATGGTCTTGTGGCTCTGGATAAAGAAGGGAATGTGGTTCGTCCTTCCATCATCTGGTGTGACAGCAGGGCTGTTTCCTATGGCCGTGAAGCCTTTGCAACCCTCGGCGAGGAGTGGTCATTGAATCATTTGCTTAATTCTCCTGGCAACTTTACTGCTGCAAAGCTGAAATGGGTTAAAGAGAATGAACCGGATGTTTATAGCCGGATTGATAAAATAATGTTACCTGGAGATTATATTGCATATCGTCTTACCGGTAAAAAGAATACTACTTTGTCTGGTTTGTCAGAAGGTATTTTTGTGGATTTCCAGAAAGACAATGTCTCATCCGAACTTTTGGAGTGTTTTGGATTTGCACCGGAATTGCTACCAGAACAGGTTGGTACTTTTGCTCCACAGGGAGAACTAAAACCGGATGTTGCCGGTGAATTAGGTTTGCCTGCCGGAATTCCCGTTTCATACCGGGCCGGTGACCAGCCGAATAATGCATTCTCTCTGAATGTTCTGGAGCCAGGTGAAGTGGCAGCTACTGCCGGAACTTCCGGAGTAGTATATGGCGTGAGTGACCAATTAGCTCCCGATCCCAAGTCCAGAGTGAATACTTTTGCTCATGTGAATCATACCGTTGATCAGCGACGTTTGGGTATCTTGCTTTGCATCAATGGAACAGGAATTTTGAATGCATGGTTGCGTCAGAATACCGCTCAGGAGTTGGATTATCCCGAAATAAACGAAGTTGCTATGAAAGCTCCTGCCGGTTCAGAAGGTTTGCGTTTTTTCCCTTTTGGAAACGGTGCAGAAAGAGTTCTGGAAGATGCCAATCCGGGTGCCATGCTCAAAGGGCTGAATTTCAATATTCATAAGCAGCCTCATTTGCTTAGAGCAGGACAGGAAGGTATTGCTTTTGCGTTTAAGTATGGAATGGAGATCATGGAACAAATGGGGGTGGATACCAAAGTTATCCGTGCCGGGAAAGCCAATATGTTCCTGAGTCCGCTATTCCGTCAGACGTTGGCCAATCTGGCCGATGCAACGATTGAACTATACGATACAGATGGATCTCTGGGGGCAGCCCGTGGAGCCGCTGTAGGTGCTGGTATTTGGAGTACCCCCAAAGAAGCTTTTGATAACCTTACCCGTTTGGAGACTATTACACCTGATTCGGAGAAGGAGACAATATTAGAACATTACGAAGATTGGAAACAACAATTGAATAAACTGTTAAAATAAAGAACAATGGATGTATTGATTGGAAACAAAGAGTACTTTCCCGGAATAGGGAAAATTAAATTTGAAGGTAAGGATTCCAAAAATCCTTTAGCATTCAAATGGTATGATGAAAACGAGGTGGTTGCCGGAAAAACCATGAAAGAGCATTTTCGTTTTGCGCTTTCATACTGGCACGCTATGACTGGTGACGGTGGCGATCCTTTTGGTGGTGGAACCATGAAGTTCCCATGGGATGCATCATCTGATGTTGAGGAACGCAACAAAAACAGAATGGATGCTGCTTTTGAGTTTATGACCAAACTGGGTATGCCTTTCTGGTGTTTCCACGATATTGATGTTACCGAAGATGGTGCTGTAGGTGATATTGAAAAGCGTTTGCAAACAATGGTTGAATACGCTAAAGAAAAGCAGAAAGCCAGCGGTATTAAGCTGTTGTGGGGTACTGCTAACGTATTTAGCAATCCTCGTTACATGAACGGTGCTGGTACCAACCCTGATTTTTCTGTTTTGGCTCATGCCGGTACTCAGATTAAGAATGCGATTGATGCTACGATTGCTTTAGGTGGTGAAAATTATGTGTTTTGGGGTGGCCGTGAAGGTTATATGTCATTGCTTAACAGCGATACCAAACGTGAAAAAGAACATTTGGCTCAATTGCTGACCATGGCTCGTGATTATGGTCGCAAGAATGGTTTCAAAGGAACATTCCTGATTGAACCTAAGCCCATGGAACCTACCAAGCATCAGTATGATTTTGATACTGAAACTGTGATTGGTTTCCTTCGTCAGCATGGTTTGGACAAAGATTTCAAAATTAACATTGAGGTGAACCATGCTACATTGGCACAGCATACCTTCCAGCACGAATTGCAGATGGCTGCCAATGAAGGCATGTTGGGTAGTATTGATGCCAACCGTGGTGACTATCAGAATGGATGGGATACTGACCAGTTCCCCATCAATATTTACGAAACCATCGAAGCGATGTTGGTTATTCTTGAAGCTGGAGGTTTCCCAACAGGAGGTGTGAACTTCGATGCCAAATTGCGTCGTAACTCCACTGATCGCGAGGACTTATTTATTGCCCACGTTGCTGCCATGGACGTTTTTGCCCGTGCTTTGAAATCAGCTGACAAAATTTTGTCTGAGTCCGATTACAAAAAGATGCGTGCTGCCCGTTATGCTTCTTATGATGCAGGAAAAGGTGCTGAATTTGAAACAGGTAAGCTGACACTGGAAGATCTGCGTAAGATTGCACTCGAAGCTGGTGAGCCTGCCATGACAAGTGGTAAGCAGGAACTTTATGAGCAATTGATAAACTTGTATATCTAAAATATACCGTAGATTGTTTCTCAATAATAAGGAGCGACTCTGTTTTTTCAGTAGTCGCTTCTTTTTTAGCAAGGTATTGATTGTTAATATTATTTAGTTAATGAAAAATATTGTAGTTTCGTAGTGTCAATTATAAACTAAGTATAAAAGATATTTTCATGGAAGGACAAAACAAGTTTTATGTCATAGCCATTACACTGGTTGCAACTCTGGGTGGTTTGCTTTTTGGCTATGATACAGCTGTTATTTCAGGTGCTGAGAAATCAGTGCAGGCATATTTGATAGAAAGTCAGGGACTGAGTACGCTTGTTCACGGAATCACCACATCAAGTGCATTGATTGGTTGTATTATTGGAGGACTTATTTCCGGAATTCTGGCTCAGGGATTTGGCCGAAAACGTTCTTTGCAGTTTGCCGCCATTTTGTTTTTTATTTCAGCTCTGGGCTCGGCATT
Source organism: Marinilabilia sp. UBA5340 (assembly GCA_002411085.1). Lineage (GTDB taxonomy): Bacteria > Bacteroidota > Bacteroidia > Bacteroidales > Marinilabiliaceae > Marinilabilia. The sequence goes on from DHQK01000276.1 coordinate 24,771, forward strand.
TCCTGAATTTTTGTTTTTTAAAGCTGGTGATCCTACAATTGGGTTGCTGATTATGTTTAACTTTTATCGTGTCATTGGGGGGATAGGTGTCGGGCTGGCATCGGCTGTCAGTCCCATGTATATTGGAGAGGTAGCGCCTGCCCATATTCGGGGAACCCTTGTTTCACTCAACCAATTTGCCATTATTTTTGGGATGCTTGTAGTTTATTTTGTAAACTGGGGTATTGCACATGGTCAGTCTATCGAATGGATTAATGAAGTAGGTTGGAGAAGGATGTTTTTATCTGAAACCGTTCCTGCAGGTTTGTTTGGACTGCTTCTGTTTCTTGTACCCGAAACCCCAAGGTATCTTGCGCTGAATCATCAGGATGATAAAGCACTCGGTATTCTGAATCGAATCAATGGGAAAGAAAAGGCACGTTCGATCATGCAAGACATAAAAAACAGTGTTGAGCATCATTCCGGAAAACTTTTTTCTTTTGGTCGTACGGTTATAATCGTGGGAATTCTGCTCTCCATCTTTCAGCAATTTGTAGGCATTAATGTGGCTTTATATTATGCGCCCCGTATTTTTGAAAGTATGGGAGCCGCCAAAGATGCGTCTATGATGCAGACCGTAATTATGGGTTTGGTGAATGTGGCTTTTACAGTTCTAGCCATTTTTACTGTTGATAAATGGGGTCGTAAACCTTTGTTGATTGTTGGTTCCGGTGGTATGGCCATTGGCATGTTTGCCATTGCTGGTCTGGCTTATTTCGATGTTATTGGAATTAGCACATTGGTGTTTATGATCGTATATACGGCTTCATTTATGATGTCATGGGGGCCTATTACGTGGGTTTTGATTTCTGAAATTTTCCCCAATAAAATACGCGGTAAAGCAGTGGCTATTGCTGTAGCAGCACAGTGGTCGGCCAATTATCTCATTTCCTCGACTTATCCTGCTATGATGGAATTCAGTGGTGCAATGACTTACAGCATCTATGGAATCATGAGTGTGCTTTCTCTTATCTTTGTTTGGAAATTTGTTCCCGAAACCAAAGGTAGAACACTTGAAGATATGGAAGCTATCTGGGATCGGAAGAAATAATCCAGTTTAGCTGCTAAAAAGAACCGGCGCTCAATGAGGCCGGTTTTTTTATTTTGGTTGATGGATATCTTTAATCTGGCTGGACTGGCAATGGGGACAGTTCTTGACAGGAGTGGGTGTCGTTGTCATTTTGGAGCATTTATTGCACCGTACCCAATGGTTTTCGGAAATATAAGTTCCCCCTTCAATAAGCATGGCTTTCCCTTCAACGAGGGCTTTGGCCACGGTTTTTCTTGCTTTTTTGTAAATGCGGGTAAAAGTCGGCCTCGATACATCCATTTTTGCTGCAGCCTCTTCCTGATTTAAATCCTCATGATCAATGAGACGGATGGCTTCATACTCCTCAAAAAGCAAGATTACCTTTTCGAGATTTTTCATTCGCACCCCGTAGGGTTTGAAACCATCCATTATGGGAGGGGACTGAATTTTTCTTTGGCGACGTTGATTGGGCATTCTGTTTATTTCTTTTTGATTTTGCTTGCAAATATAGGTAAATTCCGTTAATCCTATTTGCTTAGTAGTGAACAGATGTTCGTTAAAATCATTTTTATGCTTATTTTTGCACCCAAATTTTGAAACTATGTCACAGCAGGAATTTTTTCACGGGGCCGAAACAAGACAATGCAAAATGGTTTTTCCAGGTACTTTGAACGCCAATTCGACGCTCTTTGGCGGAGAGTTGATGAAATGGATGGATGAAGTTGCCTTTATTTGCGCTACCCGTGCTACCAGGCAACGTATGTTTACTGCAAAGGTCGAGAACCTTGAGTTTATTTGTCCCGTTAAAGAAAATGCTATTGCCGAAGTTATTGCGAATGTCAAAAATGCAGGGCCGGTCAGACTGGAAATTGAAGTTGAGATCTATGGCGAATCGCTCTATGCTTCTGATCGTCATTTGGCTGCAAAAGCAGTATTTGTGATGACTGCACTCAATGATAATAACAAAGTAACAAGGTTGTCTGTCCCTGAATTTTTGGAATCAGCAAAATAAAGTTGAAAAAAAATTTGCTTTTTAACTGAACAAATGTTCACTTTGTAACAAGGAAATTTGAGGCCTGCTCTTTTCTTTCGGAATATATTTTTATTCTATCGGAATTATCAGGTTGAACTTTTAAAATTTTTTGATATGCCACGAGGTGATAGAACAGGGCCCGCCGGAGACGGCGCGCGCACAGGACGCGGAAAAGGGCTGTGCAGTGGAAATGCTCAACCGGGTTTTTCTAATGATGAAAACCGTCGGGGAAAAGGAAGGCGTTCCGGGCAGAATGAAGAAGGTCGGGGACGTGGACGTGCTTCGCGAAATCGGCGAATGTTTTGATTTTTCAGTGCTTACTTTATGATTGATTTCAGCCGGTTGGTTTTCTGATATTTCGTAGCGTTTTGTTTGAAAACAACCGGCTGATTTATTGAGAGTTTTAATCTGGGCTGCCATATTGGAGAATTAAGCAGGCTCACTAATAGACATATTTATGAAACAAAGAATAGCTATTCCCGTTGTTAACGGTCTTTTAAGTGCTCATTTTGGGCATTGTCAGTTCTTTTATATTGCAGATGTTGCAGATGGTAAGATTCAGAAATCGGAAGAAGTGGTTCCGCCGCCTCATGAACCAGGTGTGATACCACGTTGGTTAAGTGATCAGGGTGTAGAGGTTGTTTTGGTTGGTGGGATTGGCCAAAAGGCTGTGAATTTATTTAAGCAGTTTGGTGTTCAACCCGTGATAGGGGTTGCGGAAAAGGCACCAGCCGATCTTGTGGAAGACTATCTAACTGAAAATTTGGTGACCGGAACCAATCAATGCAGTCATTAAAATGCCTTTATGATCGATGTAAATTGTGTGCCATGCTTTTACAAACAGGCTTCACGCATATTTGAAAAATATGGTATCTCTGAAACCAGGCAGGTTGTTTTGAGGAAATCGTTTCAGGATTTTATTAATAAAGAGGGTGTCAATCAGCCTTCTCCCTTAAGTGCTCAATTTCTGAACAAACTGGTAAAGGAAGAAACAGGAATTGAAGACCTTTACCTGGAAGAGAAACAATATTATAATAATCTACTCCTTGAGCGATATGACTCATTAAAGTATGAAGTTGATGATAGTGGTTACCCGCTAAGGACGGCTCTCAGATATGCCCTGGCTGGTAATATTATTGATTTTGGGCCGCCACATGAGTTTGACCTCGAGAAAACGTTGTGCGAAGCTTTGAATAAGGAGTTGGGAGTAGATTTTTCCGAACATTTATTTAATGATCTCCAGAATGCTGATAGTGTTTTGTATTTGGGCGATAATGCTGGCGAGATCGTTACTGATAAATTGTTTATTGAGACGCTTGCACATCCCAATCTTACTTTTGCGGTACGTGGAGATCCTGTTCTTAATGATGTTACCGCAAAGGATGCCAGGGACGTAGGGATGGAAGAAATTGCCCGAGTCATTGACAATGGTTTTGATGCTCCTTCTACATTGGTTGAGTATTGTTCCGATGAATTCATAGCGGTTTTTGAAAATGCGGATGTCATTATTTCTAAAGGACAAGGGAATTTTGAAGGGCTTTATGGACAAATGTCTCATAAAAACATCTATTTCTTATTTATGGTAAAATGTGAAGAAATTGCCAAAGCTACCGGATATCAAAAGGGCGATGCAGTGGTGTTAAAGTATCAGTGATTATTTTTGTTTGTTGACAATTGGTTGATGCGGGGTTCTTTGTGAGAAGTGCCCCGCTTTTTTTGTTTGTGCTGATAATCGAAACAAAACCCTTAAATTTGCAGTTCAAAATATTGATGAATGACAGATCAAAAAAAACGTGTAGTAGTTGGACTCTCAGGGGGCGTTGATTCAAGTGTTGCGGCCCGGGTTTTGCAAGAACAGGGTTACGAAGTCATAGGCTTGTTTATGAAAAACTGGCATGACACGACTGGTGTGCTGGAAGCCGATTGCCCCTGGCTGGATGATAAGTTTGATGCTGAAGCCGTAGCCCGAAAACTGGATATTCCGTTCCATTTTGTGGATCTGAGTCAGGAGTACAGAGCAAGGGTCGTGGATTATATGTTTTCTGAATATGAAAAGGGCCGTACCCCCAATCCGGATGTTTTATGCAATAGGGAAATTAAGTTTGATGTTTTTATGGAAAAGGCTTTTGAGCTGGGAGCTGATTTTGTCGCTACCGGTCATTATTGCCGCAAAGAAACTATTCAGACTGAATCAGGAGAGGTTTACAGACTATTGGCGGGTTCTGATGGTAATAAGGATCAGAGTTATTTTCTTTGTCAGTTGAGTCAAAAACAGTTGGCCAAAGCGCTTTTCCCGATAGGTGATATGGTAAAGCCTGAGGTTCGGAAGGTCGCTGGTGAACTAAAACTGATTACAGCTCACAAAAAAGATTCTCAGGGAATATGCTTCGTTGGGAAAGTGGATCTCCCTGTTTTTCTGCAACAAAAACTGCAAGCCAAAAAGGGACGGGTTTTTCTCATTCCTCCGGATTGTGAGTTGTTTCAGCGACAGTGGGATGAAGCCGATGTTGGTGCAGGGGATGAATTGTTAGAGAACCTCGCGAAACCTTTTCCTTTTCATCCTAAGTATGGGAAAAGGATCGGCGAACACAATGGTGCACATTTTTATACTATCGGACAACGAAAAGGCCTGGATATTGGAGGTTTCCCTGAACCATTGTTTGTTGTTGGTATTGATGTGGAGTTCAATCAGGTATTTGTTGGGATGGGGAAGGAGCATCCCGGATTGTTTCGGAAAGTGTTGAAGATAAATAATGATGAGATTCATTGGGTGCGTCCCGATCTTAATCTTCAAGAGGGGGATTCCAGAAGATTAAAAGTGAGAATTCGGTATCGGCAGCCGCTTCAGGATGGTGTACTCATTAAGCGTGAAAATGGCATGTTTATCGTATTTGATCAACCACAGCGAGGAATCACAGCCGGTCAATTTGCCGCATGGTACGAGGATAATGAACTGACCGGATCGGGGGTGATTTCCTAGAGTGTTTAAGCTCCAAAGTAGCTGGTATCAGTTTTAGAGTAAACTGTGCTGAATACAATAATGAAACCAGTCCTGATTGCCTTGGACGAGTTTCTTATCTGCTGTCATGCAGGCTTTATACCAATGGCTTCGATGAATTTTATTCTGATGAAACGAGCATGATGTTTTTTAAACATAAATATCACAAAAGAATATGTTTAAAAGAATGTTATGCTAGAGCGAAGCGGTTCCATTCGTCTCAA
>DHQK01000276.1:30304-69553 GCA_002411085.1 Marinilabilia sp. UBA5340
ATGAAAGAGAGGCATGCTTTATATGCTGTGCCTCTCTTTTGTTTCAATCAATTGGAGGATATTCCAATATTCTTTTCCACCCTCACACTTATTGGTGTTGAATTAAGCAGATTGTCGTTTACCGGACATCTTGATTCAACTTCTTTTACCCATTGATCGAGGGCTTCTTCCGAAGCTGTACATTCAGGTTTGAGTTTTAGTCTGATTTCCTGGTATCCCGGACGTGCATCTGTCGGCTTTCCGAAAATTTTATCTGGATCCAAATCACCTTCCAATTCTATTTCAAGACTCAGGAGATCAATGCCTTGTTCTTTGGCAACAATGTGGCCAAGCACGTTAAGGCAGCCTGCATAAGAAGCCAGAAGGTATTCCACCGGATTGGGGCCCTCATCTGTTCCGCCCAGATTCAGGGGTTCATCAATCACAATTTTGAAATTGCGGGCCTTAGCCACAAATTTTGCGGGGCTTTCATTTTTGCCCGAAACGGAAAATGTTACTTTTGACATAGGAATAAATTTTAAGTCTGGTAGTTCAAAAAACAGCCGAGCTGTTACACTTGTTCCCCAGATTAGGTTAATAAAAAAGGCCCTCCCTTAGTGGAAGAGCCTTGTGTCTTTAATAAACTGATTGTTATGGACAATTAAAACACAGTCATCTCTTCCAAATGAATGGATGTACACATATTCATACACATTGAATCTTCAATGCGAATGGTGCGATTTGCCATTAATTTGGAAGAATTACCTGTCATAAACTGTGATTGTTGTTTGTTACAAAATTATATATAAATTCGAATAATACAAGACATAAATGTCCTAAATATTAAATATAATGATAAAAGTGGGTTTATTATCTGATACGCATGGTTTCTTAGATCCCAGGTTTTTTGATCTCTTTTCCGGGGTGGATGAGGTTTGGCACGCTGGAGATATTGGAAATGAAAATGTACTTACCGATCTGGAGACTTTTAAAACCTGTCGAGCAGTATATGGCAATATAGATGATTGGGGAATCAGAATCAGAACTACCCAACATCAACGTTTTGAGTGTGAAGGGCTGAAGGTTTGGATGACGCACATAGGAGGTTACCCCGGTAATTACTCCTCCATTGTAAAGCACGAATTAATAAAAAATCCTCCAGGGTTGTTTATTTCCGGGCATAGCCATATTTTAAAAGTGATGTTTGACAACAACCTGAAGTGTTTGCATATTAATCCTGGTGCTGCCGGAAAATCTGGTTTTCATCAAATACGTACAGCTGTTCGGTTTTCAATCGCCAATGGAGAAGTGAAGGATTTGGAAGTTATTGAATTGGGTAAACGGTAGTGTATGGTTGTGTATCATAGATTGTTGTAGTTTAAGAGTGTGACTGTTTCAGCATTTAAACAGGTCGGGGTTTTTTAAAGTTACTCAAATGATATCTTCATGAATGAAGCAGAATTGTGATTTCAGGGGTTATCATACTAATTGCATCAAAATGCGATATAGAAATTATCTATACGATATAGATTAATTAAAAGGTAAAAAAGTACCGAAAATACTTGAGTTAATAATTCATTTTGTAATTTTGTTGATGAAATAATATTTTATTCGTAAGTAGAATTTATAAAAAACAAAAATTATGTCTGTATTAGTAGGAAAGAAAGCACCGGAGTTTTCAGCTCCTGCTGTGGTAAACGGAGGGGAAATTGTAGAAAATTTCTCTCTTAAACAGTTTGAAGGAAAGCAATATGTAGTGTTCTTTTTCTATCCAGCCGATTTTACTTTTGTGTGTCCTACAGAAATTGTAGCCATGCAAGATAAACTTGCTGAATTTGAGAAGCGCAATGTGGCTGTTGTCGGAGCATCTACCGACCAGCAGTTTAGCCACTGGAAATGGCTCCAGACTGAGAAAAAGGATGGGGGAATAAAAGGCGTTAAATTTCCCCTGGTTGCTGATAGTGCCATGACCATTTCTGAAAACTATGATGTGTTGGCCGGTGAATGGGATTACGATGAAGAAGGCAAAGCCGTTTTCAAAGGAAATCCTCAGGCCTATCGTGGATTGTTCCTTATTGATAAGGAAGGAGTAGTTCGTCATCAGGTTGTAAATGATATGCCTTTAGGACGTAGTGTGGATGAGGTCTTGAGAATGGTGGATGCACTTCAGTTTTTTGAAGAAAATGGAGAAGTTTGTCCGGCCAACTGGCACAAAGGTGATGAAGCCCTTCAGGCTACACAGGAAGGTATTTCCAGTTACCTGGGCAGGAATTGATACCACTTGATTTTTTGGATACCATAGCTTTTTGAGAGGCTGCCCGGTTGGGTAGTCTCTTTTTTTATGTTCTTTTGGAATAGAGATTTTTAGGTTTAAATTTGCATCTATGCGCAAATGGATTTCTTTTTCTCCAAAAGAACATTCCGGAAAGTTTGAGCAACGACTCTACCGGATGGTTCATGATTTTAATGAGGCTGTGGTCTTAACCGATAAGTATCCTTACTATAACGGGCACTCTCAGCAATATCATGAGTTTCAGGTATTGGCAGGATTTGATGCGCTGGATGTTTTTCAGGAGGATATTGATGTGTTGGCTGGTGTCGCCGGTGAATTAAATGACTGGTTGTTGGGGTATCTGTCCTACGATTTGAAGATGGACTTTGAACCCATGCTGTTGTCTGAAAATCCTGATCCCATTGGTTTTAAGAAATTTGGTTTTTTTCGTCCCCGTTATCTGATTCGTAAGAGTAATGAGAACTGGGCATTAGGTTATCATCCAGATTTTAACAGTGAAGAAGATGCGGAACATTTCATTGAGAACATCAGAAATATTCCACTGTACGATTGTGCCGAACTTCCGGAATTGCGATTTTCTCCAAATGTTTCAGAAGCGGAATACCTGAGGACTGTAAATAAGCTAATTGAGCATATACGTAGAGGAGATATCTATGAGGTCAATTACTGCATTGATTTTTTTGCACAAAAAACCGGTTTGAATCCGGCTCAGGTGTTTTCACAGCTTATTCAATCGGCGCCTATGCCTTTTGGTGCCTTATTGCGACATCATGATTCTTTTCTGATGGGCGCTTCTCCGGAGCGTTACCTGAGGAAAAGAGGGGCCCGGCTTATTTCACAACCTATGAAAGGGACTGCCAGAAAAAACTCTGAGGTTCATGATGATCTTTATGTGATGAAAAGTCTGGCCGAGTCGGACAAAGAAAGGGCTGAAAACATTATGATTGCTGATTTGGTTCGCAATGATCTTTCCCGTGTTTCTGCCAGGGGAACCGTGCGGGTTGATGATTTGTGTTCCGTATTTCCATTTCCCGGAGTTTATCAGATGATTTCCACTGTCTCGGCGCAAATGCACACGGATGCCAATTGGTTTGATCCTGTTAAATATAGTTTTCCGATGGGCTCAATGACCGGTGCTCCAAAAATCAGTGCCATGCAATTGATAGAAAAATATGAGAAGACCAGCAGGGGGCTCTATTCCGGTGCTGTAGGATATATTACTCCTGAGTTGGATTATGATTTCAATGTGGTGATTCGTAGCTTTTTGTACAATCAGGCATCCGGATATTTGTCATATACTGTCGGAAGTGCTATTACTGATGTTTGTAATCCGCGTGATGAGTACAGTGAATGCCTTTTGAAAGCAGAGAGGTTACGAACCTTGTTTAATAAAAATATGGAATATGATTCCTTTAGGGGTTGAGAGCTTATTAAAAAAATATACGGTATTGCCCCAGGATAAAATCCTGGTGGCCGTGAGTGGCGGAGCCGATTCAATAACTCTTTTGCATGTGCTTTCAGAGCTTGGTTACAATTGTCAGGCTGCCCATTGTAACTTTCATTTGAGAGAAAATGACTCTAATGAAGATGAACGCTTTGTTTTTGATTTTTGTCTTGGAAAAGACATACCCTTGCATGTGAAGCATTTCGATACTCAGCAAGTGGCACGCCAAAAAGGGATCTCTATAGAAATGGCTGCACGCGAACTTCGATATAACTGGTTTTGGCAGCTGGTAGAAAAGGAACACTTTTCCTGGTTGGCTACCGGTCACCATGGGGATGATATGATCGAGACCTTTTTTCTGAATCTTGCACGGGGAACAGGTCTTCGGGGATTGCGTGGTATGCGTGAGTGTCAGGGAGCATTGATAAGACCTTTGCTAACCTTTCGAAGAGCGGAGATAGAGCGTTATTGTTATGAAAATGGCATCCCCTTCAGAACTGATCAAACTAATTTTGATTCTGCTTTTCAGCGAAATAATATCAGACACAACGTCCTTCCTGTGATGCAGATGCTTAATCCATCTTTCTTTTCCACCATGATGCGAAACTTTAAAAACATCGATGACGTGTGGCAGGTTTTTGAGAATGTGGTAGAAGAATTAAAGGAAAAAATTACTGCCAGGGAGGAGGAGCACATGCTAATACCCATTAAACTGATTCATGAACACCCTCAAAAAGAGGCCGTGCTCTTTGAAATTTTACGTCCCTATGGCTTTAAAGGAAATACAATCACAGAAATAATAGAAAGTTTTGACGGGATTCCGGGAAAGCAATTTTTCTCCAAAAGTTACCGGCTGGTTCGTGATCGATACAATCTCGTTTTGGTTCCTCTTGAAGAGCAAGGCGAGGAAATCTGCTTCATCGATAGTGGCGTGGAGAAAGTGAATGAGCCTTTTGATATTACTATACGTCAATACCCGAAAGAGGACGATTTCAAATTAAGCCGCGATCCTTTTTTTGTTCATTTGGATGCTGATACAGTTGAATTTCCTTTGAAAATAAGGCATTGGAAAAAAGGCGACCAGTTTCGTCCGTTAGGGATGGAAAAGTTTAAAAAGATGAGCGATTTTTTTGTAGATGAGAAGTTTTCAAGAGTAGAAAAGGAGAAGGTATGGTTGCTTTTGTCCGGTGATCATATTGTTTGGGTTATGGGGCATCGCATTGACGATCGGTTTAAAGTAACCGATAAAACCAGAAATATTTTGGAGATTACTATTTGACTATACCTCCTCCTAATACCCGGTCTTCATCATAAAATACTATACTTTGTCCGGGGGTAATTCCCCATGCTTCTTTGGAAAAGGAGACATTCAGACTGTCAGGAGTCAACTCAATGATTCCCGGAAGTGAGGGGACGATATCTATTCCTCTGACCCGTATGTCTACCGGATACTTACATTGGCTTTCCAGAAATGGGGGAAGTTGAAAATTGGTCAGTGTCAGCCATTCTGTAGCGAGCGTAGCTGTTTTGGAAACAATGATTGTATTGGATTCGGAATGCATACTTTTTACAAAGTAGTTTTTGTCTTCCAGTTGAAGTCCTTTTTTTTGCCCGATGGTGAAGTAAGCAAGGCCGTTGTGTTTTCCAATTTCTCTGCCTGATTCGTCTTGAATGGATCCGTGTGGAATGGATATTTCCCCATTTCTCTCTTTTTGTTTGAGAAAATCCCGGTAGTTGGTTCCTCCAAGAAAACAGACCCCCATGCTTTCTGCTTTGCGAGCAGTTTCACTCAGCCCGTTTTCAATGGCCATAGCACGAACTTCTTTTTTCGTTAATGTACCCAACGGGAAAAGAGCCCTTTTGATAATATGCTGGTCGAGGTTCCAAAGAAAGTAGGACTGATCTTTTGAATGATCCGCCCCTCTTTTGATGTACCACCATCCATTTTCCTGTTCTTTTTGAACATAATGGCCTGTCGCGACATAATAGCAGTCAAGCTCATCAGCTTGCTTCAACAGCCAGGGCCATTTAATGCGGGGGTTACAGTGGTTACATGGATTGGGAGTACGTCCGTTGAGGTAATCGTTACAGAAATAATCTACAACCTCTTTGGTGAATGAATGACTTACATCCAAAATGTTATGCTCAATACCAAGTTCTTCAGCCAGTGCCGACGCTTTGTTGAGCTCTTTTTCCTGTTGCTCCGGATATAGGTGCCAGGTTTTCAAAGTGAGGCCGATAACCTCAAAGCCTTGTTTTTTAAGTAGAAGGGCCGACATTGTGCTGTCGAGCCCTCCACTCATTCCTAATAATATTCGATTGTTGGCTTTCATTAAGTCTTACTCATCAATATTGCTCCGTACTTTTTTCAGAAATTTCTGAAGCCCCTCCGTATCTTTATTCTCGATGAGTGCCAGGAGTCCTTTTAATTCCTGCCTGATTTTTTCTACCTGACCAGTGGTAAATGGGTTCATCAGGATTTCGGTCAACAAATAATCGTCTTCCGAAAGCAGACCTTTGGCGATTTCATGATGTTTTCGAAAAGTTGTTCCCGGTGCATCTTGTTTTTTCATACATGCAGCAAAAACTAGTGTAGAAGCAAACGGGACTGAAAGCGAATAGGCAATGGTTTGATCGTGTTCTTCAAAGCTGTATTCATGAATGTTCAAGCCTAACGACCCGAAAAAGTCTTTGAAGAAGGTTTTCCCCATGTGATCCGACTCACTGATGATGATGGCGTGGTGTTGCCGCAACTCCTTCAGGTTGCCAAAAGTAGGGCCAAACATGGGGTGTGTGGAGACAAAGCGTCTTCCACTCTTTTTGTAAAAGTCCTCAAGACCCGTTTTTACGGAGGCAATGTCCGAAAGAATGCAGCTTTCCGGTATATATTCCATCACCGACTCGAAAGCCGGGATGGTATATTTCAGGTTGGCTGCATTGATCAATAATTCGGGAGAAAACGCCGTGATTTCTTCCGGCTTAGTGAGTCGCTGCGTATTGAAAACAAAGCGCAGACGTTCCATATCGGGATCGTAAATGGCTACCTCGTGTTGCAGACACAACGCATCGGTTAGCCATGTTCCCATTTTGCCTGCACCCAGGATACATATCTTCATTCCTAAAAAGGTTTTCTTTATTATTTCGTTTTAGCCTTGTTCATGATCTTATTCTGCCGACTAATAGACTCTTCATGAATGGACTCAAAAATACGGGTAATAAACTCTTCGTCCAAACCTCGCTGGTTTCCGCGCTCTTTGCGGTTGTTCATAATTTCATCGTATCGGCGGGTCTGTAAAATAGTAATGTTATTCTCATACTTGTATTTTCCGATGGCCTCGGAGATATTCATACGTTCTTTAAGCAGATCCAGTAATTGATCATCGAGTTTGTCTATCTGCTTTCGGAGTTCATCCAGCGTTACGCGTGGTGTATCTCCAATTTTTGGACGCCGGAGAATCAGGTTGTCCAGTATTTCTTTTAAATGTTCAGGAGTGACTTGTTGTTTGGCATCACTCCATGCTTTATCCGGACAAGTATGTGATTCGATGATCAGACCGTCAAAGTTGAGATCCATTGCTTCCTGCGAAATATCGGCAATCAGTTCTCTTTTACCTCCAATATGGCTGGGATCCGTAATAATGGGTAATTCGGGTATCCTCCGACGCAACTCAATAGGAATCTGCCATTGGGGATGGTTTCTGAATTCCGATTGATCGTAAGAACTGAATCCTCTGTGGATGGCAGCAATTTGAGTAATTCCGGCCCGGTTGATACGTTCAATGGCACCGATCCATAATTCCAGATCAGGATTCACGGGGTTTTTCACCAATACCGGGATATCCATCCCTTTGATAGCATCAGCAACCTCCTGCACAGCAAATGGGTTTGCTGAAGTGCGGGCGCCAATCCATACCAGGTCAATTCCGAACTTTACAGCCTCATATACGTGATGTGCTGTGGCAACTTCTACGCCCACAAACATGCCGGTTTCTTCTTTGACTCTTTTGAGCCAGGGGAGGCCCACGGTTCCTACACCTTCGAATGCTCCCGGCCGGGTGCGGGGTTTCCAGATACCTGCTCTGAATATTTTTACGCCCTGTGCTGCCAGTTCTTTTGCGGTGGTCATTACTTGTTCTTCCGTTTCGGCACTACAGGGACCGGAGATTATGATCGGACGTTTCAGTTCCAATCCGGGAAGTGTAATTGGTGAAATGTTTAAATTATGCATGGTTAATTGGTTATTATGTTTTCAATTCTGTTAATGGACTCTTGTAATTTTTCTTCGTTGGTGCAGAGCGAAATTCTGATATGTTTTTCACCCTGATTTCCGAAAATAAACCCTGGGGTAATAAACACATTGGCTTCATAAAGAATTTTATCCGAAAGCTCTTTGCTGGATGAGTAACTGTCCGGAATTTTTGCCCAGATAAACATACCTGCCTGATCTTCCTGCCAGGTGCACCCAAGTAATGACATGATCTTTAATACCAGTTTTTTTCTTTTTTTGTAAACTTTGTTGACTTCTTCGTACCATTTCTGCTCCAGATTTAAAGCCCGGGTTGCTGCTTCCTGCATGGGACGGAACATTCCTGAGTCCATATTGCTTTTAATACGCAAAATGTATTTAATGAATTCAGGGTTAGAGGCTGCCATCCCAATTCTCCACCCGGCCATGTTGTGCGATTTACTTAGAGAATTAAGTTCAACAGCCACCTCTTTGGCACCTGGAATTGCTAAGATGCTTTGCGGCTCCTTATTAAGAATGAAACTGTAAGGATTGTCGTTACATATCAGAATGTCATTTCTTTTGGCAAAGTTTATCAGCTTTTCGAAAAACTCTTTACTTGCCTTAGCACCCGTGGGCATATTGGGGTAGTTGACCCACATAATCTTTACTTTTGAAAGATCCTCTTTTTCCAGCGCCTCCAGGTCTGGTTGCCAGTTCTTCTCTTCCAGTAGGTCATAGGTGCGTTCTTTAGCTCCCACAATTTGGGTTACTGCAGAATAAGTGGGGTAGCCGGGGTTGGGAACCAACACTTCGTCTCCGGGATTGAGAAAAGCCATAGATATATGCATGATTCCTTCTTTGGATCCCATCAGAGGTAATATTTCAGACTCAGAATCCAACTCCACCTGGTAAAAACGTTGATACCATCTGGCAAAGGCATCTCTTAATTCAGGGATACCTATATATCCTTGATATCCATGTGTGTCGGGGCGCAGGGCTGCCTGATTTAATGCTTCCAGTACTTCAGGAGCCGGCGGTTGATCGGGGTTTCCAATCCCCAGATTGATAACCGGTTTGCCTTCCTGAATCATTTTTGCAATTTCTTTTAGCTTCAGAGAGAAGTAATACTCTTTTACTTCACTTACTCTTTGGGCTGGTTGTATCATTTCTTGTGATTTTAGATCGACAACAATGCTTGTTGAATTTTTTCTTTTTTTGGTGTTTCGCCATTGGTGGACTGGGTAACCTGACAAGCTTCATATTCCCCAAGTATTCTCATTTTCTTGCATAAAGGCCGAATGGCATCCAATGATTGTAAATATCTTTCATAATCATTGTACATTACATCTATATAAAAAAGATACTCCCATTCTACTCCCACAACAGGCAATGATTGTATCTTGGTCAGGTTGACATTGTAAAATGCCAGGATGGTGAGAACTTTAGAAAGGCTGCCTTCTTCGTGTGGAAGCGAGAAAACCAACGAAGACTTATTGATGCGGTTTTGTTCCAGTAGTTCTGCTTTTTCTATTCTGTCCTGCTGCCCTATTATCAGAAACCGGGTATAATTGTGTTTATTTGTTTCAATTCCTCTTTCAATAATCTCCAGATTATATAAATCAGCGGCCAGGGAAGATGCGATGGCACCGATGCCTTTAAGTTGTTGGTCGGAAATGACTTTCGCACTGTAGGCCGTATCTTCGCTTTCAATAAGTTTGATGTGAGGATATTTTTTAAAGAAGGCTTCACATTGAGCCAGTGCCATCGGGTGGGAGTGTACCTCTTTTATATCGTTGATTGATTGCCCTGGCAACGTCATTAGATGGTGTTTTATTCTTAATTTGTGTTCGCCATGAATAAAGAAGCCCGACTCACGGAGCATTGTGTAATTAGGAAGAAGGCTTCCTACCAGGGTGTTTTCTATAGCCATTATTCCCAGAGTATCGGGGTCGTTATGCATGGCATCGAACACTTCCTGGAAAGTGTGACATGCAACTGGTTGAACCTCCTTATTCCGGAACCAGGCTCTGGCGGCAATTTCATGGTTGGCGCCCGGAATTCCCTGGATTGCTACTTTTATGGTTTCTTTTTTACTCATAGTTTGGATAAAAAAAATCCCGCCTTAAGGGGCGGGACGCATATTTTGAAATTTCGTTTTCGTTATTGATTATGCATGAGCCTGCCCCTTCTGGTTGTTTTACCAAAAAAATAAAAGAAGAAATAAAAGAAAGAATAGGCATGCATTAACATGGTAATATTGTCTTTGATTAGCTTTACTGATGCAAAAATAGATATTTATTCACTCTAAAACAATAAAATTGCAAAAAAATAACGTGTTTTACTTATAAAATTAAAGTTGGACTGGTGATGAATATCATCTAAGATCGTTCAAAGTTTATATTAATCATGTTAATAAAGTAAAGTTTATGCGTAATATTCTTCGTCATGCTCTGTTTCATTGAGTGCTTTGAATGAGGTGGTTGCATTGAGGAGCTGATGCGACATACCCTGGAGTTTATCGGAGGTGATGTTAATCTCATCTGCACTTGACGCATTTCTCTGGGTAATCTGATTGAGTTCCTGAAGTGCCTGGTTTATTTGCTGAACTCCTCCTACCTGTTCCACTGAGGCGGCAGAAATTTCACTCACCAATTCCGCTGTTTTTTCTATTTGTGGGGTGAGCTCATCCAGCATTTCAGTTGAGAGCCGTGAAGCCTCAATGGTTACTGCTGATACTTTACTTATCTCCTGTGCAGCGGCCTGACTTCTTTCAGCCAGCTTCCTTACTTCTGCTGCAACTACTGAGAAACCTCTGCCTTCTTGTCCGGCACGGGCAGCTTCAACGGCGGCATTCAGTGCCAGTATATTGGTTTGAAAAGCAATATCTTTAATTACAAGTATCTTGCTGGTTATTTCTTCCAGGTGTAAGGCAGCTTCCTGGCTTCGTTTATTACTTTCACGCATCTTGGCCGCTGCCCGGGCTGATATATTTTCAGTTTCTTTTGAGTTTTGAGTGTTTTGTTCGATAACGCTGTGCATCTCCTCCATGGATGAAGAAACTTCTTCTGCTGAAGATGCTTGTTGGTTCGCACCTTCGGCAAGATCAAGCGCCTTTTCATTCAGTTGTTCACTATAGTCGGCTACTGTTCTGGAAGTATTGATGATGTTTGAAATAAGTTTGTTCAGATTGCTGGTCATATTATTAAGTGCACTGCCCAAACGTCCTATTTCATCTTTTCGGTCTGCTATTATTTTGACGGTAAGATCTCCGGCAGCTACTTTTTCTGCATGCTCAATTCCCTGTATGATTGGACGGCCAATTGAATTCGAAAGAACAACTATTAGAGTAACCCCTAAAATGATGGAAAGAATCAATGTGATGATTTGGATATTTCTTTGCCTGTTAGTGATTTCATTGCTGTTGTTCCCCACTACCATAATTTGATCCATCCCTATGTCAGAGGAGGCACGAACCTCCCACATTACGTTTTTTGCTGCTTCATAGTTTTTTAATTCGGCAATGCGCATCTCTTGATAGGTGTTCAGAAAATTATCAGCAATTTCAAAGAAATTTTCTGTGAGGGTTTTTAATTGTGTCCTTTTAGGTAGCCGCGTTATTTCCTCTTCCAATACCTGAAGTTCTTCGCTGATATGTATCAGGGCAACACCATTGCGGTGCAATAAGTGATTATTAATTGCAGCTGCGGTTTGATTGAGTTTGGATGTTATTCGGGTATCGTTGAATGAATTGTTGCTTGCTGTGTTATTAATTTTTGTTATGAGGTTATTGAATTGTTGCTGCAGGTTTTCGAATTGCGAAGTAATATCCAGGTAGTTCTCCCGTGTCTTCTTGTAAGAGGTAAGATGGTCTCTCAAAAGATCAAGATAAACCCCTTTGTCCTTTAACTCTTCCTTTCGGTTAGTCGTTAATTTGTATAAATTATCAAAGGCAGTGCTGGTTCGTTCTATTGTGTTGTCTGTCTGGATTTTAAAGTAAGAGTTTTTGGTAAAGTCATAAGAACGTCCAAATTTACTTGTTTCCTGCCAGTAACGCATCAGGTAATTGACTTCATAGACAGTTGGAATATGTGTTTCAGAAAGCTCTTTGGATTGTCTGGAAATTCGGGAGAGGTTGCTCAAAAGAATGATTCCGGTAATAACAGAAATTGCAATAATAACAGTAAAACCCAGTCCAATTTTATGACGTATGCTGATATCCCGCCAATTTAATTTGGTGTTTTGGAACATAATAGAAAATTTTGGTCACGTAAAAATATATACATTTTTTAATGTTTAGGCATTTATTCCGATTTTTTTTTAATATTTGTATTTTTGTGTAAAATATCCAGTATTATGAATATAAAGAATCTTTTTTGTTCGTTCGCCTGCTTCTTTCTTTTGTTTTCCTGTTCAAATGAGCGTGATTTAAAAGTTGGATATCTCAATCCAGCCCAAAATCGGGTGCGGTTTGTGAAGGAAGGTGATTTTATGGCCGAAAGATTGAAGGAATACAATATCTCAACTGAAATACGGCATGCCGAGGATAACGATCTTACCCAACTTGAGCAGGGGTATGAATTGCTTGATATGGGTGTTGATCTTTTAGTTATTGCAGCGGTAAATGGGAATACTATTGCTCCCCTTGTTCGCGATGCCCGGGATCAGGGAGTTATGGTAGTAGCTTATAATAGGCTGATAAACAATGCGGCTTATGATATGTTCGTTACCGGAGATAATGAAGAGATCGCACGAATATTTTGTGAGGGAGCATTGGCTGCCGTGCCTTCAGGTAATTATGTGGTTTTGGCAGGGGATCGTTTTGATCGCAATGGGTTTGAGGTTAAAGCGCATGTGGATTCCTTGTTGAAACCGCACGTGGAGAATGGAAAAATCAATGTGGTTTTTGAAACTTATATTGAAGGTTGGAACGGAGATCGGGCTGCTTATGAATTTCAGCAGGTTGTTGACGCTTATGGGATGGATGTGGATGCTGTAATTAGTTGTAACGATCCCATGGGATTGGGAGTAGTTGATGTGTTGAATAAATATGGCATTTCTGATAAAGTTTTTGTTACGGGGCAGGATGCACTCTTAGAGGCCGTGCAAAGTATTTACAGGGGAGGGATGAATCTTACTGTGTATCATCCGCACAAAGAGTTGGGCGTTAAAACTGCTGATCTTATTGCCGGAATTCTTCAGGGAGGAAAGAATCCTGAAGATCTGGCTAATGCTGAAACTTTTAACGGCACTGAAATTGTTCCAACATTTAGGGTTAAATCAATGGGGATTACAAAAGATAATATTCAGGAACTAGTTGATTTGGGCGAATATTCCTGGGATGAGATTCAGAATTAAGCCTCTTTTTCACTTAATTCCAACCATCGCATCTCGCACTCATCCAGCTCACTCATGATATCGCCAAGAGCAGAAGAGGTTTGTAGCAATTCTTCTCCGTTTAATTTTCCGGAGTTGAGTTGTTCCTCCATTTCGCTTTTTTTGTTTTCCAATTCCTCAATCTTTGCCTCCAGAGCCTCCAGCTCTTTTTTCTCTTTGTAGGTTAGTCTGGTTTTGTCCTGTTGGCGGGCAGGTTTATTTTTTTTCGGTTCTTTTGATGTGGAAGCAGATGATCGCTGTTCTTTAATTTCCTGCTTCTTTTGTGTGTAATAGTCTGTGTAATTGCCCGGGAAATCTTTAATTTTTCCGTTTCCTTCAAATACAAAGAGATGATCGGTCACTTTATCCAGAAAATAGCGGTCGTGTGATACAACCATTACACAACCGTCAAACTGCTGGAGGTAATCCTCCAGAATGTTTAGTGTCAAAATATCCAAATCGTTGGTGGGCTCATCAAGTATCAAGAAGTTTGGATTTTTCATGAGGACGGTCATCAGATAAAGACGTTTTTTTTCTCCTCCGCTGAGTTTTTCCACCAATACATTGTGCATCTCGTTGGGGAACATAAAGTATCTCAGGAATTGTGATGCCGACATGGACTGGTCTTTTCCCAGTTGGATATGATCTGCAATATCAGTAATAATATCCAGTACCCTCTTTGAGTTGTCAAGGTTAAGGCCTTCCTGACGGTAGTATCCGAATACCAGCGTTTCACCAGGCTCTACTTCTCCGCTGTCAGGTTCCAGTTTTCCCGTTAATATGTTTAGAAAGGTGGATTTTCCTGTTCCGTTCTTTCCAATGATACCAACTTTTTCGCCGCGTACAAATTTGTAAGAAAAATCATTGATCAGTTCCAAATCATCGAAACGCTTGGCGATGTGGTGCAGGTTTACCACTTTTTTACCCAGTCGTGAGGATTTAATGTTGATTTCAAGGCCTTGTTCTTCTGTGTTTTGACCAGCTGTTTTTTTAAGGTCATAAAAGGCATCTATCCGGTATTTGGCTTTGGTTCCCCTGGCTTGTGGCTGCCGGTTCATCCAGTCCTGCTCTTTTCTCAAAAGGTTTCGTGCTCTTTCTACCTCCTGGTTTTTCTGGCTTACTCGTTCTGCGCGTTTTTCAAGATAATAGGCGTAATTTCCTTTGTATTGAAAAATAGTCTGATCCTGAAGTTCAAATATTTCATTGCACACACTGTCAAGAAAATAGCGGTCGTGTGTCACCATTAAAAGAGTCATCCGGCTTCTTTTGAGGTAATCTTCAAGCCACTCAATCATTTCCAGATCCAGATGGTTGGTGGGTTCGTCCAAAATCAGAAAGTCGGGATTTGTAATTAAAACCTTTGCCAGGGCAACCCTTTTTACCTGGCCTCCGGATAATTGGCCCATGGGTTGGTCGAAATTATCGATTTTTAATTGTGACAAGATCTGTTTGGCCCTTTCTTCATAATCCCAGGCGTTGAGTTGCTCCATGCGCGGAAGCAATTCGTTGAGGCGGTTATGATTGTTTTTCGAAATCGCTTTTTCGTACTGTTGAACTATCAAGGCTGTCTCATTGTCAGAGTGGAAGAGGGATTCGAGTACTGGTAGTTGTGGGTCAAATTCAGGGTTTTGTTCCAGATACCCCATGACAATACCTTTTCTCCAGGTTACGGAACCACCATCGGGTGAAAATTTTTCACCGAGAATATTCAGAAGTGTTGTTTTTCCTGTTCCGTTTCTTGCAATCAGAGCGGCTTTGTCTCCTTCTTCAAGTCCAAACGTCAGATTGTCAAATAAACGGATG
Source organism: Marinilabilia sp. UBA5340 (assembly GCA_002411085.1). Lineage (GTDB taxonomy): Bacteria > Bacteroidota > Bacteroidia > Bacteroidales > Marinilabiliaceae > Marinilabilia. The sequence continues at coordinate 45,425 of DHQK01000276.1, forward strand.
TCTCCCCAGTTATGGGTGAGACGCTCAACTGAAAGTATATTGGCCATAGATATCTGTTTCTTGAAGCAGCAAAGATAATAAGATTGAGGACAAAGTGAGATGAGATAGAAGTTTGTGGCGGAATGGTTCTGAAGATAAAAAATGAGTTTGAGGAGCAGATTTTTGCTTGTCTGTCCTCAAACTCATTATGGACATTGCTTTATTTTAGCAATTGTCCGTTAAATATTTTTCAAAGTTCTGAAAATTAAATTTTTAACTTTGAATGAATGTTTTTGATGAAATTCAGAATGTCAATGTAATATGATTTCTCTAACCTCTAAAAATCTAACGATCTATTGATTTCAGTATACCCTCAATTTTTTGGAGTTCATCGTCGGTGAAGGTGATGTTTTTCAGCGCATCAAGATTGTTGCTCAGTTGATCAACACTACTGGCTCCTATTAGCACTGAGGTTACCCGTGAATCTTTCAATAGCCAGGCAATGGACATTTGAGCCAGAGACTGACCACGTTCAACTGCAATGGCATTGAGCTTATTCAACCGATCCTGAACCTCCGGGGTTAAAGCCTCTTTTTGCAGGAAGCCGTGAGGGTTGGCCATCCGGGAATTGGCAGGAATATCCTTGAGGTATTTGTTTGTTAACAGTCCCTGCGCCAAAGGAGAGAAAGCAATGGAGCCTACGCCCCGTTTCCTGAGAACATCCAGCAATCCATCGTTTTCCACCCATCGATCCAGCATATTGTATCTGGGTTGATGAATCAACAGCGGTACTCCCATGTCACGTAAAATGGTTTCAGCCTGCTGAGTCATCTCGGCTGGGTAATTGGAAATGCCGGCATAAAGTGCTTTTCCTTGTTTTACTGCATGAGCCAGGGCCCCCATTGTCTCTTCCAGTGGAGTATCAGGATCTGGGCGGTGTGAATAAAAAATGTCCACATAGTCCAGTCCCATGCGCTGGAGACTTTGATCCAGGCTAGACAGCAGGTATTTTCTGGATCCCCACTCTCCATAAGGGCCAGGCCACATTAAATATCCTGCTTTGGTAGAAATAATCATTTCGTCGCGATATGCCTTGAAGTCAGTAGCCAGAATGCGTCCGAAATTCTCTTCTGCACTGCCGGGAACCGGCCCGTAATTATTGGCCAAATCGAAATGAGTGATGCCATGGTCAAAGGCATGGTGGAGGATGCTTCGGCCGTTTTCGAATATATCCACCGATCCGAAGTTGTGCCAAAGTCCTAAGGATAAGGCCGGTAATTTGATGCCGCTCTTACCACATCGACGATAAATCATGGTTTCGTATCGATTCTTATCTGCTAAATAATACATAAAAAAGGTTTTATTGTTGATTTGTTATTTAGTGTAGAAATTTACCATTTTTTCAATGGATTGTTTGCAAACTGCACAAAATCCATCTGCTTCATTGGCTTTCATCCTGCAATTAAACGAGGGCCGGAAGATCCCTTTGGCAGAATAGCCTGCGCCTTCAAATAGTCCTGTCACCTTTTTGTATTTGTTTTCAGCAGGTGTAGGAACAGGAATGGTATCATGGATGAGATTTTTCCATTTACTCTCAAAGTTAATCAACGTTGTGATGTTTGGATTCCAGGGTTCTGCGTCCATGTCAAAGAAGAAGGAGTAGCTTACATCGGAACTGTAATACTCATCAGCTAATCCGGCCAACCCATGTCCCATTTCATGAATGAGCACCTTTCCTGCCTGGGGGTGATCGGCAGAGGAAATGGAAAAATGATTGTAGACACCACCGCCACCGTATTTTTTTGTGTTCACTAATACGATGATATGGTCGCGTGGTTGAGCTGCGGCAAAATCATATATTTTCCAGGTGCTTAGACTTTCCAGGTATCTGTCAGTTTCAAAAGTATTGAAAGAACTGTTCATGGCTGTGTTTTTCCACTCATCTGCTCTTGGGTCATCGGTTCCCGAATCCTCAGAAGACACAGCCATTGCTCTGATGGTGATTTTTTCCTTTAATTGGTTGTAGGGCGGGGTTTCAAATATTTCTTTGGTGATTCTTTGGGCATCTTTAAAGAAATCCCCGGCTTCATCGGAGGTATATCCCTCTGCCAGTATCAGTATGTCCAGTTGCCGGGTAGGATCATCAACTCCGTGAAGCATTTTGGTCGGTGACCCTTTGGGAATGATCTTTGTAATCAGTTTCTCGGGCGAAAATTTTTCGGCAATCAGTGGGGTGAAATCCCAGTTAGTATTTCGAGCCTCTATTTTTATAAATACAGGCTTTACCGGAAAAGGTACTTCTATGCTCTGTTTAAATGCACGATCTTTAATTTTAGCTTCGTTGGTGGTTTGCCATTCTTCGAACAGTGTGCAAAAACCTTTTAAAAACAAGGTGTCTTTTTGCAGTGAATCTAACACAAGAATTCTATAAGCACCATAGTCAAAATCGGGGATGGACTGAGATGAACTTGAGTGGAAGTTTGGAGTTTTGAGGTAATTAACAATGGTTGCCTTTTGCTCCATGTGGTTTCCCGTCAGCACAAAATCAATTCTAAGGGCCTCCTGGTAGTTTAATTCTGGCTTACCTGAAAGTGATACTGGCAGGAGAATGCAAATCAGAGATAATATATATAATTTTCCCATTGGTCTGAAAATAATAGGTTGCAAATGTTTGTTTTCGCTACTTTTGCCTTAAACAAAAATATACAAAAACATTGTAAAATATCAAACATGGAGCAGATAAACTCAAATCTTAACTGGGTATCCGAATGGTTATTTTCCAGGTTGAAAATGCTCAATATTTCAGATTTTTGGGCTGATATTTTTGTGTTCGCCATCTCAGCCCTGATTATTCTATTTTTATCATGGTTGTCATTTTTGATTGTCAGGCGATTGCTGATATTTTCCTTGATCAAAATGGTGCGGAAAACCAAATCAAGAATGGATGATTTTCTTGTGCGAAGAAAAGTCTTTCACCGCCTTGCACATTTGGCTCCAATTATCGTGATTTATTTTCTGACGGATGTTTTCTGGGGGCATCAAACAGAGAAGCTGGCAGTTTTTCATGATGTGGTGTCTTTGTATCTGCTGGTTGTGATAATTCTGGCCTTCCAGGCACTTTTAAAAGCCTTTGAGGATATATACAATACTTTTCCATTTGCTTATGATAGACCAATAAAGGGCTACTTGCAGGTCATTCAATTGCTGGCTATAATTGTTGGAATCCTCATAGCTGTTTCTATTATTTTCAATGTAGAAGTAACTTCCATTATAGCAGGTATGGGAGCGCTTGCTGCCGTTTTGATGTTGGTTTTCAGAGACTCCATTTTGGGATTGGTAGCCGGTGTGCAGTTGTCTGCCAATCGTATGGTAAGAGTTGGAGACTGGATTTCGATGCCCGGGCATAATGCAGACGGCACGGTCCAGGAAATAACACTGAATACCGTAAAAGTACAGAACTGGGATAAAACGATTTCCACTATTCCCACCTATGCCATGGTGTCCAACTCTTTTATCAACTGGCGTGGCATGGAAGATTCCGGCGGTAGGCGAATTGCGAGATCAGTCTATATCGATACCCACAGTGTTAAGTTCTGTACTCCGGAAATGCTGGATCAGTTCAGGAAGATACACCATCTCAGGTCTTACATTGAGAACAGACAAAAGGAAATTGAAGAGTTCAACAGAAAGCACGAAATTGATGAGTCGCTTCCGGTAAATGGACGACGAATGACCAATCTTGGTATTTTTCGAAAATATCTGGAGAATTATCTTAAGCAACATCCGAAAATCAATGATAAAATGACATTGATCGTACGCCATCTGGATCCCACCGAAAAGGGGATTCCTATTCAAATTTATGCTTTCTCGCGGGAACAGGCATGGGCCAGATATGAAAGTGTTCAGGCTGATATTTTCGACCATGTACTTGCCATCATTCCTCTTTTTGAACTGCGAATATTTCAGAACCCCAGTGGCGACGATTTAAAGCAACTTGCCGGATATATTAAAAATTGAAAGTGAGAATGAAAGCTGAGAAATTATTAGTGCGATTTTTGCTTTCAAATTGTTGTATTATTGGATTAAATGGCGTAATTTCGAAGAGAATCATTAAAAAAAGAGCAGAAATTCTTTTAATTTCTAACATTTGTCATTTTTAGTATGGAGAGCAATTTACAGATTGATAGTCTTGACAAAAAGATATTGTCAATGATTACCCATAATGCAAGGATACCCTTTCTTGAAGTAGCCAGGGAATGCAAAGTGTCCGGAGCTGCCATTCATCAGCGCATTCAGCGATTGATGAATATGGGGGTGATTAAAGGATCTGAATTTATTATTAATCCCAGTAAAATAGGTTATCATACCTGTGCTTTTATGGGGATTTTTCTTAAAAAAGCCAGTCTGTTTGATAAGGTGGTGAAGATGCTGGAAGAAATTCCTGAAGTGGTAGAATGCCATTATACTACCGGGGAGTATGCGATGTTTATTAAGATTTTTGCCAAAAGCAATGAGCATCTTAAACGGATTTTGCACGACAAGCTGCAGAATATTCCCGGGATTTCATCTACCGAAACCATCATTTCACTGGATGAATCCTTTAAACGACAGCTGCCAATTGAATAATTGTTATAACACCCCGAAAGCTTTTGTGATTTCGGGGTGTTTTGCTTGTTGTTCTATCGTATAAGGTGTTGGGTGCTTAGAAAAGAATTACTGCTTCCTTGTTGCATGGTCAAATCCAATTGACCTAAAATAACTCCACCCCAGCCTACCTGGTTCACTAATACTGTTTTTCCTGCTTTGTTTTTGATGTTTTGTGGTTCCTCCATGAAGGTATGGGAGTGCCCTCCGATAATAACATCAATGGAAGAGGTTTCGGATGCTACTTGTTGATCCGACTCTGGCCGTTTGGGAGTGCTATTCAGTCCCAGATGAGAAAGAGCTATTACCAGATTGCATTTTTGGTTTTCTCTGAGAAACAAAGCGGTTTCTTCTCCTGTACTTACAGGGTCAAGCCATTGCATTCCTCTGTAGTTGGGCGGGGCTACAAGTCCGGCAGGATTTATGCCTAATCCCAGGATGCCGATTCGAAATGGGCCTTTTTCAATTACTTTCCATGGAATGGTTTTATTCTCAAGAGCTGTTCCTTCGAATTTGTAATTACTGCAGATGAATGGGAAGCCTGCGTGGTCAATCTGTTTGGCAAGATGGTCTATCCCGTTATCAAACTCATGATTTCCTATTGTCGCAGCATCATACCCCATTCGGGTCATTAATTCAAGTTCTGGTTTTCCACCAAAAAAATTGAAATACGGGGTTCCCTGAAAAATATCTCCAGCATCCAGTAATAATACATGCTCTCGCTGATTGCGTATTTGATTTATCAGAGTGGCCCTTCTGGCAAAGCCCCCCATATCCGGGAATTTAGGGTGATTGCTGTCAAATGGATCCAAATGACTATGGACATCATTTGTATGCAGGATGGTTAGCCGGTTTGATGAAGGAGATGCCTTGAGCGGAAAAGGAAATGCTGCCGCCAAACTCCCTGCAGCAAGGCTCTTTATAAACTGTCTTCTGGTTGTAAGCATGGTCGGTGTTTTTTAGCTATAAATTTTTTATTTCATGTTGATACGCTGGTCTGCAGGAACCGGTATTTCTTCTTCCTGTTTAGTGAGACATCGTATATGTTCTATAATAAGGTCACGGATTTTCTGAGAAGACTCCATTTTTTCGATTGCGTTTTCAAACATGGAATAATGATCCCCTCCTGAAGCCAGATAATCTGATGTTGCAACGTAGTAAAAGTTTCCATCTGCAACAGGCTTCCCGTTTATTTGGCTATTGTTAACCGACTGGTTCTTGAATGTGAAAGATCCTCCACTTAGCCCGTCACCATTGGAGGCACCTATATGTTGATAGAGGTTTCGGATGTCTTTGCCTTGCATTTTGAGTATGACCATTTGGTTTTCGAAAGGCATGAGTGCAAAAATATGTTTAACTTTTATGGAACCTTGTGGCAATGGAGCTCTGAGCCCTCTGATGTTGATGACTGTTATTAATGGAAGCTGTTCTTTATTCAATGCTTTGAGTTCATTGCTGGCAGCCTCCTGAAGCAGATCGGCCACAAAGCTGGATAAAGGAGATTCCGGTTTGTCAGCAAACATTTCCTGGGGAGAGGTGCCAATAACTTCATTCATTATCGCATCTACCGAATCTCTGAGCGGAGAGAGGTACGCGTTAATTGTTGAATCTGGAACGATAGTGCTGTCAATGGAAATCTTTCGCGAGTTAGAAAATCCAGGTTGACCCGGTGACTGGCAGCTAATGGCAAATGACAAAGCCAGAATAAGAATTGATAGGTGTTTTCGCATTTTTTTTGTTTTCAAAGCTAACAAATAGAGGTGAAATTGAGTTTAGCGCAAATAATAAAAATGTTAAAAATCCAATTTTGACAAGATTGCTTAAATACTCCACTGATGATTCATTAACTTTGAAGTTTTATTATGTAAAAATAGAACTGATGATTGTTCCCTCTGATATAGATTCATCCTGGAAGCCTTTTTTTACCAAGGAGGTTGAGCATTTAACCGGGAAAATTGAAAAAATGCTTGTTACCGAAAATCCAGAAGAAATAACCCCTGTGCCAGAGCGAATGTTGCGGTTTTTAAAACTGGATTTATCAAAAGTCAGGGTGGTGATTATAGGTCAGGATCCTTATCCACAAAAGGGCGTAGCCACCGGACGTGCCTTTGAAGTAGGCCATCTCAGAAGCTGGAGCGAAAGTTTTCGAAATACCAGCCTTCGGAATATTGTACGGGCCATTTACGCAGCAGCCAAAGGGGAAATAAAAACCTTTAATGAAATAAAGCAGGAAATTGTTGGCGGGGCATTTTCGATTTTACCTCCCAATGAATTGTTTAAATTTTGGGAAGCTCAGGGGGTGTTGTTGCTTAATACTTCTTTTTCCTGCAGGGTCGGAAAGCCAGGAAGTCATTCCAGATATTGGAAACCGTTTACAGATCAACTTCTGGAATTTGTAAACATGCAACGTCCTGATTTAACCTGGTTTTTGTGGGGGAACCATGCGAAGAAGGCCGTAGAACATATCAAACTAAAAAACGCGATTTCCACTACACATCCCATGATTTGTCATGCCCGGCCCGATGACTTTTTATTTGGGGGAATCAACGTTTTTAAATCAACGGAAAAGCTCGTCGACTGGCAGGGAGAAACGAAAAAAGCCTCTTCTGCACAGATGCAAAAGAGGCTTTGGTGAATTTTTAGTGAAATGGTATTGGAATGCTATTTAATTCGTTCCAGATACTTCTTACGAACCTCACGCAGATAATCCAGACTCATTTCCGGATAATAGATGCGAATCATATCCTGAATTCCAAATTTTACGTGAAAATGCCCAATTGCTGCATCAAAAAAAGGTTTTTCCCAATTAAATTTTACTTTTCGGGTGATGTCCTCGAAGTGCTTCCACCTCAACTGACGTGGAATAAGGAAATAACCATGGTCTTTTTCGATTACATCAAAAAACAATCCTTGCTCGCGCTCCTCCAGAATAAAGAATTTTTTGATGCGGATAACGGCAGGTCCTGCGAGTGACTTCCGGGGTTTGCTTTTGAACTCTATGCCCTGATCCATATATCCGGCCTGCAGATCACTTATTTGGGAAAAGTTTTCCAGGTGGCGCACACGGATAACATGAAATTCACGGTTGTAAATGTTTACTACACCGGGAGTGGCGTTGAATTCCGTGTCAAAGTATTTTTGGATGTACTGTGTAGCCCTTGTAATCTCTTCAAGTGTGTATAGCTTTTTCAATACCAGATAGATATACAGAGGCTTGCTGTCTACCGGATGGTCGGAATAGTAATTGAAAAAACCCGGAAAAGGTTCCGGAGCTTCCAATACAAAAGTATTGGGCCATATCTTATCTTCCAGGGTTCTGAGGGTTTCTTGTTTCAGAAGATTTCCATAATGCTCAATATATTGAGTGTCGTTCATAATAACTATGTTTTTGTTTTCTCAATCAAAAGTTATGAAAAAAACAACAAAATATCACCAAAAAAATGATTTTTTGTTTAGTCGAAGCTTGATTTTCCCGGCGCTTATCAATGTCGGGTAAATATCAGTTCGTTTCCCTCGGATAGTTCGTTGTTGAAATGATATCCCTCCATATCGAAGGCTTTAAGATCTTCGGGTTCTGTTAGTTGATTTTGAACAATAAACCTTACCATCATTCCCCGCGCCTTTTTGGCATAAATGCTGATAACTTTATATTCTCCGTTTTTGTTTTCTTTGAATATCGGTGTTATCACTGGTTTATCAAGTTTTTCAGGGTTGAGGGATTTGAAATACTCCTGACTGGCCAGATTAACCAGCACTTTATGTTTTCCTTTTTTCAGGTCTTCATTGAGGAGATTGGTTATTTTTTCACCCCAAAACTCATAAAGATTCTTCGCTTCGTCAGTAGGAAGTTTGGTTCCCATTTCCAACCGATAGGGCATAATAAGATCCAGTGGACGCAAGAGACCATACAAACCGGAAAGTATGCGCAATTGTTTCTGGGCTGTTTCAATCTCCTCTGATTTAAGGGAGTAGGCATCTAACCCGTTATATGCTTCACCATTGAATGCAAAGATAGACTGGCGTGATTCTTTTTCGTCGTATGGCCAGTGCCACTTAAAGAATCGTTCTGCATTAAGTTCCCCCAGTTGCGAACTGATTTTCATTAATTTCATCAGATCGGCAGGAGCATAATTTTTTAACTGACCGGCAAGAATTGATGCTTCTTCAGGAAAACGAATTTGCGTGTTTTTTTGAAAAGGAATCTTTTTGTTAAAATCCAGCTTCTTGGCCGGAGACAATATTGCTATCATGTTAAAATGCTTTTTTAGAAAAAACGCAATTCTTTGCCAAAAGTTCAGATCTAATTTATTTCCGTTCCAATAATACTACATTTTCCACATGGTGTGTATGGGGAAACATATCAACGGGTTGAATTGCTGTAACCCTGTATCTTTCGTCCAGTAAGTTTATGTCTCTGGCCTGCGTCGCTGAGTTGCAACTTACATACACCACTTTTTCGGGGGCTGCATTCAGAATTGTTCGAACGACATCCTCATGCATTCCGGCCCGTGGGGGGTCTGTGATGATAACATCCGGGAATCCTTCTTTCTCAAAAAGATCATGATTGAGTAAATCTTTCATGTCGCCGGCAAAGAAGCGTGTGTTGCTGATATTGTTTATTTCTGAGTTTACATGTGCATCTTCGATGGCTTCGGGCACATATTCAATACCTACAACTTTTTTGGCATTTCTGGCCACGAAATTGGCAATGGTGCCTGTTCCGGTATACAGGTCGTATACAGTTTCAGATCCTGATAGTCCGGCGAAATTTCTGGCAACTTTATATAAGTTGTATGCTTGTTGTGAGTTAGTCTGATAGAATGATTTTGGGCCGATTTTAAATTTGAGCCCTTCCATTTCCTCAAAAATATGATCGCGACCGTATTGCAATACCACTTCCTGATCAGTGATGGTGTCGTTGGCTTTACTGTTAAGGACATACATCCAGGAGGTGACTTCAGGGAATTTTTCTTTCAGAAAATCGAACAGCATGGTGCGCTTTTCCTCATCTTCATGAAAAAATACTACAATGACCATTGTTTCTCCTGTAGAGCTTGTACGAATAATCATTGTACGCAGAAAACCTACCTGTTCCCGAAGATCGAAGAATGACCAGTTATTTTTCAATGCAAAATCCCGGATGGCCAGGCGAATATCATTGGATGGTTGTCGTTGAAGATGACACTCCCGCACATCGATCACCTTATCAAACATACCGGGAATATGAAAGCCCAGACCACTTTTGTTTTCGATGACCTGATCTGATTCCATCTCCTCTAAAGAGAGCCAGCGCTTATTAGAAAAGGTAAATTCCAGTTTGTTACGGTAAAATTTTTCTTCGGGAGAGGGGAGGATGGGATTGATATCGGGCAGTTCAACCTTGCCAATGCGTTGAAGATTGTTCAGAACTTCGCGTTGTTTGAATTTTACTTGTTCTGCATAAGGTAGATGTTGCCATTTGCAACCTCCGCAGGTACCGAAATGCTCACAGAATGGTTCGGCTCGCATCTCCGATAAATGATGAAATCGAACCGGCCTGCCTTCGAAGTATTTTTTTCTTTTTTTGGTTACCTGAACATCCACTATATCTCCAGGTGCGGCCAATGGTACAAATACCACAGTGTCATTCACCCGGCCAATCGCCTTTCCTTCGGCGGCCACATCACTGATCACAAGGCGTTCCAGCAAAGGCTTCTTTTTTCTTGATCGTCCCACGTATTTTATTTATTCTGGTTTTCGCGCGCAAATATATGGCAATCCATCCATATTCACCAATCTTTTAGAGGTTCAAATTTTTGCTGAGGTTTTTGAGTTGTTGCTAAAATCCGTTTTCTCTTAATTTGTTACCTTTGCATTGATTTTTGACTCATCATTTATTAAAATATCAAAACACTTTTGTAGTATGGCGGAGAAAGTTTTAACCTATAAGGATATTGATAAATCCATTTTGAAATCATTGCCTAATCCTACAGGACAGGCCTATGAGATAAAAGTGAAAATCCCTGAATTTACTTTTTTGGGCGTTAAAGACCAGCCCGATTTTGCGGATGTGTACATTACTTTTTATCCTACCGACCGCATTATTGAGTTGAAGTCTTTGAAGATGTATGTTCAGGCACTCCGAAATATTACGGTTTCCTATGAACGGCTGATCAATGTTTTTTATGATCACCTGATGGACGTTTACAAGCCTGATCGTATCCGGATTGTAATGGTTTGTAATCCCCGTGGAGGTATTAGTTCGCGTTTGACCATTGATAGTGACTGGAAAGTGAGGGGCGGGCAGGAAAAATACAGTGACTGGAAAAACCACATGGATGATACCTGGAGTGTTACCTTATAGAGAAGAACTGTTTCGTTTTGTTCAGACTGTATTTAAGACCCATGTCTTGTGAATATTGATGTTTCCAAGTTTTTAAATTCCGATCAAAAGAACGAACAGGATTTTTCGGTGATGTCCCCGCACTGTTTTCTGGAAGCAGCGAAGGAGTATCCTGTTATAGATGTTCGTACTCCTGCAGAATTTGCGCAGGGCCATATTCCCGGTGCGGTAAACATGCCTCTTTTTTCGAACGAAGAACGGGCTGTGGTGGGAACCTTGTATAAGCAGGAAACCAAAAGAGCGGCTGTTCTAAAAGGGCTTGAGTTTGTTGGGCCCAAAATGGCCGGTTTTGCCACCAAAGCCCTGAGCCTTGCAGTAGATAACAGGGTGCTTGTTCATTGTTGGAGGGGTGGCATGCGAAGCGGTAGTATGGCGTGGCTGTTCCGAACAACCGGGCTTCAGGCGGCAACACTTGATGGAGGGTATAAAGCTTATCGGGCTTCATTTCGGAAAATGCTGAAGGAAAAGGCCTGGCGCTTTATTGTAATTGGAGGCCCTACTGGCAGCGGTAAGACCGAAGTTCTTTATGAGCTTGAGAAGCAGGGAGCTCAGGTCCTGGATCTGGAAGGACTGGCCAATCACAAAGGCTCTGCTTTTGGAGCACTGGGACAAAAAGCGCAACCTTCTACCGAACAGTTTGAGAATGATATTCATCAGCAGTTTAGAAATTTTGATTCACAGAAAATTGTATGGGTAGAAGGTGAAAGTCGTAGTATCGGAAGGGTTTTTATTCCGGATGATTTGTTTCCCCTTCTGATGGATGCCTCTTTGGTGATGTATGATCTTGATCGCAGGTTACGTATTGAACGCTTGGTACATGATTATGGGTGTTTTGACCATAGCGTTTTGGCGGAAGCGATTCTCCGAATTCAAAAACGTTTGGGAGGATTGAGAGTAAAAGAAGCATTGGAGGCTTTGGAGGTTTCGGATTATCATAAAGTAGCAGATATTACCCTTGATTATTACGATAAAGGATATGCAAAGTCGCTTGGCAGAAGACAAAAGCCTGTTCTTACTTTGCGAGAAGGAATTGACAACCCTGCAAAAGTTGCCGGTTATTTATTAAAAGAATTTGAATGATGCATACAGTTGACACCAAGGGACATCTTTGTCCTGAACCCCTGATAATGGCTCGAAATGCTCTGCGGGAGATCAGGGAGGGAGAGAAAATGACGGTAATATCAGATAATGAAATTTCTTTTCAGAATCTGATGAGTTTTCTTGAAGATTTGGGGGCTAAACCATTAGCTGAAAAGAAAGAGGATCTTTATTTTATTGAAGTTACCAAGCCTGCTGAAGCTTCTGAAACTGCAGACAAGAACCCGGAAGCCTACTGCAATATTCCCCAGCAGGGAGATTCTCGTACCAATTACATAGTGGTGGCCCGAAGTAGCCGGATGGGAGAAGGAGATGAAGAGCTGGGAGCTCTGTTAATTCGTGGTTATTTCAATGCTTTAAAGGAAATGGACGTACTGCCCACGCACATCATAATGTATAACGGGGGCGTTAAACTGGCAGTGAAAGATACGGATACCGCAGCAGCACTTGCGGAACTTGAGGACAAGGATGTCAGTGTGCTGGTATGTGGTACTTGTGTGGATTACTATCAAATGAAGGATCGGATAGGAGTTGGTCGCATCAGCAATATGTACCAGATTGCAACTACGCTTGCTGAAGCTCAGAAAGTGGTTTATATTTAATCATGCCTGCATTCACCAATACATATTTCGATAATGCCAGTACCAGTTGGCCTAAGCCTGCTGAAGTTCCCCTGGCTATTTCCGAATTCATGACTTCGGTGGGTGGGACTTATGGCCGGGCTGCTTATCAGCGTATTTATCATACTTCTGCAATGGTCGAGGAGTGCCGTGAGGAGATGGCTAAAGTGTTGGGAGTCGCAGAATCTGGAGATATTGCTTTCTCGCAAAATGCCACCTATGCGCTTAATAGCATCATTATGGGTCTCGATTTGCATGATTGTGAGGTGCTGATATCTCCATTGGAACACAATGCAGTAATGCGTCCTCTGGAATATTTGAAAACCAAAAGAAATGTGCATTGGAAGGTGTTGCCATCCCAGGCGGACGGAGCAATAATTCCTGAACGAATTCCTGAACATATTGGCGATAAAACACGACTGGTTGTCATTAATCATCAGAGTAATGTCAATGGGGTTATCCAGCCGGTGCAGGAGATCAGGCAATTTATCGGAGATCTTCCCCTTTTAGTCGACACAACACAATCACTAGGTAGTGTCCCTTTTGAAGGGGATCGATGGGAGGTGGATTTTATTGCATTTACAGGTCACAAAGGACTTTTGGGCCCAACCGGAACCGGAGGCTTTTTTGTCCGAAACCCCGAGCTTCTTGCCCCTTATGCTTACGGGGGAACAGGGAGCCGTTCGGAAAGCCTGGAAATGCCCATGTTTTCACCTGATAAATATGAAGCAGGAACTCACAATACAGTTGGGGTTTGCGGACTTTTGGCGGCTTTGAAAAACAGGTCCCGATGCGGATGGAAGGGGGCTGATCTTCAACGGCTATTGCAGCGACTTCAAAAAATCCCCCAGGTGCGGGTGATTTCAGCATCTGATGAAAAACAACAGGGAAATGTCTTTTCAATTGTGCATGAGAATCTTAAGCCTTCAACTATCGCCCTCCGGTTATACGATCGTTTTGGGATAGAGATTAGGTCAGGCTTGCATTGTGCTCCACAAGCTCACCGGTTTTTGGATACATTTCCTTCCGGTACTGCCCGTTTTGCACCTTCTAATTATCATACACCTGAAGATTTGAAGAATCTTGGGGATGTATTAGTGGAAATTTTAACTGATTAAACAATGACCAAAGAGCCACTGTTGCTTTTTCCTAATGTCCACAAAGTAATGACGGCGGATCGTATCTGCAAAAAAAACAATATTACTACCAGGGTAATCCCGGTACCTGAAGAGATTTCTTCGGAGTGTGGTATGTGCTTAGTAGTTGCTCCTGCAGAGATGGAACGCTGTGTAGTAGTGTTGGAAGAACAGGGCCTTGGTTTTAAAATACATAAGAGAGGTGAAGATGCATGATCAGAAGATTGATTTGTTAAAGACAGTAGAGTATGGCGGGTGTTCAGCCAAATTACCTCCAGGGGAGTTGGCTGGTATTTTGTCGAAGCTTCCCCAGATGCAGCATCCGAATATCATGGTGGATATTGATACGCATGATGATGCCGGCGTTTACAAGCTGAATGATGAAACAGCTATTATTTTCACCACTGACTTTTTTCCGCCTATCTGTTCAGATCCTTTTGAGTTTGGGGAGATTGCTGCCGCCAATGCTTTGAGTGATGTCTATGCCATGGGAGGAACACCTTTGCTGGCATTGAATCTTTTGATGTTTTCTTCGGCACAAATGCCCCTTTCGGCGTTTGAGCAGATCTTGCAGGGAGGACATCAAAAAATGAATGAAGCCGGAGCTTTGGTGATGGGAGGGCATACCATTGAAGATCATCCGCCAAAATACGGACTGGCAGTGGTAGGAACAGTTCATCCGAAAAAACTAATTACCAATGCAGCTGCCAAACCAGGGGATGTGCTTATATTAACAAAACCCCTTGGAATTGGGGTTTTAGTGGCTGCCCAGCGGCTAAAGATGGTGCGTGAGGAAGCTTATCTAAAAGGATTGGAGCAGATGAAATTGCTTAACAAGGCTGGAGCTGAAGTGATGACGAAACATGGAATTGCCTGTGCTACCGATGTTACGGGTTTCGGACTTTTGGGACATGCCCTCAAGATGGCTGAAGCAAGCAAGGTGAGTATGGCTATTCGCACAAGAGATTTGCCTTTGATAGAACAGGCCGGCCAACTAGCTAATGACGGATGTCTTCCAGGTGCTGCCTTCCGTAATTTGGATTTCGTTCAGCCCTCCCTGCATGTGAATAAACTGGTGGAGCCTCATTTGAAAATGCTGGCTTCTGATGCGCAAACCTCCGGAGGTTTGCTCTTTTGCGTGCCACCGGAAAAGGTGGATGCTGTTCTTCACGATTTAAAAGTTACGGGGGTTCATCCCCAAAGTGCCGTAATAGGTGAGGTGTTGCCGAAAACGAGAAAGTCAATCTATCTGGAGTAACTGAAGTGTTTGTAATATCCTCAGATTGCCCATATTTTTATTAATTTGCATATATATTGACGTAAGTGAAAGTATCAGCAGGTAGGATCTTTTGAATGCGACATTTTCCAAAAAATACAACCAAAGAACATTAACCAGAATGATAGAAAAAGAAATCCAGGCTTTATTGGAAGCTGAATCCCGTGCTGTTGCACAAATCCCTGTCTCCGCCGATTTTGAGAAGGCGGTAAATCTTCTTTATGAATATGTCCATAATCGAAAGGGTAAACTAATTACCAGCGGTATGGGTAAAGCCGGACAGATTGCCATCAACATGGCTACAACTTTTAGTAGTACAGGAACACCTGCTGTATTTTTACATCCCAGTGAAGCGCAACATGGAGATTTGGGCGTTATTCAGGAAAACGATGTTATGTTGATGATTTCCAACTCGGGGAAGACACGTGAAATACTTGAGTTGATTGATTTGGCTAAAGGTTTAAGACCTGATATTCCGTTTATTGTTATTACCGGAAATCCAAATTCACTGTTGGCTGAAGCTGCCACAGCATGCTTGTTTACCGGTAATCCTCCGGAAGTTTGTGCGTTGGGGCTTACACCTACTACATCTACCACCACAATGACAGTCATAGGGGATGTATTGGTGGTTTTGTTGATGAAAAAAATCGGATTTAGCAATCATGATTACGCATTGAGACATCATGGAGGTTATCTTGGCGACAAATCAAGGCAGGCTGCCACACTTGATAAATCAAAAAAATAGACTATCAAAAGAATAGAATCATGAGAATACTCAGAGATGATGTACTGGCAATGGTTGTGGATGTTCAGGAGCGTTTGTTTCCGCATATTCACGGACATGAGCAGTTGGAAAATAATATTAAAAAGCTGGTGGAGGGACTTCAGATTCTTAAAGTTCCGGCATTGGTTACCGAGCAGTATAAAAAAGGACTGGGAGATACTATTCCGTCTGTAGCTGTATTGGTTGGACAATATCCGCATTGTGAAAAAACAGCTTTTAGTTGTTGTGATGATCCATCCATTATGGAGAAACTGGAACTTTCTACCAAGCGTACCGTGGTGCTGGCAGGTATTGAGGCACATATTTGCCTATTGCAAACCGCCCTTGATCTCAAAGAGCGCGGCTTCCATCCTGTAGTTGTTGAAGATTGTGTGGGGTCACGAAATCCGGAAAATAAGCGTATTGCCATGGCTCGAATGGTGCAGGAAGGAATCCTGATTACAAGTTATGAGTCATTGCTCTTTGAGCTTTGCCGGGTTTCTGGTACAGATGAATTTAAGGCAATATCCAAACTTGTAAAATAATGGGTCGCATCTACGGTTTAGGAGAAACTGTACTGGATATAATTTTTAAAGAGAACCGGCCTGTGGCTTCCCGCCCGGGTGGTTCTGCTTTCAATGCATTGGTGTCACTGGCTCGTGCAGGGCTTGATGTTTCTTTGATCAGTGAGATTGGAAGAGATCAGGTAGGAGCTGAAATAGAAGACTTCCTGACTGAAAACGGAGTGGATACCTCATGTCTTCATCGGTTTGAAACCGGTAAAACTCCGGTTGCCCTTGCTTTTCTCGATGCAGATAACAATGCATCCTACATGGTTTACAAGGATTTTCCGGAAGAGCGTTTTCAGATTACCGGGCCCGACTTTTCTCCTGGCGATTTATTGTTATTCGGTTCTTTTTTTGCCGTTAATCCTGTTTTGCGCAAACAGGTTGTCCCATTCTTAGAGCGGGCAAAGCAACAAGGAGCTTTTTTGATTTATGATCCCAACTTCAGGAAAAACCATCTGGATAACATTGGGGTTTACCGGCCTTTGATTGAGGAAAATTTTGTTTTGGCTGACGTAATTCGAGGAAGTGACGAAGATTTTCAAAATATTTACCCCGGGTTAAGCATTGATGAGGTGCTGAATAAGTTGAACTCTTTCGACGCTCATGCCATGATCACTGCCAATAGGCATGGTGTTTACGCACTGGTAGATAATGAAACAGTCCATGTATCAGCCCGTTCAATTGAGCCTGTTAGTACAATCGGTGCCGGTGATAACTTCAACGCCGGACTGGCTTTTGGGATTCAGCAGAGCCTGTTGGCCGGAGATTCTTCTTTTTACTGGGAAGGTATTGTCGCAAAAGCGATAGCATTTTCTACAGATGTGTGCTTGTCCTTCGACAATTATATCTCCAGAGAATTCGCAGAGACATTGCATTCGTAAATAAGGCTTCTCACTGTTTTTTAATGTTGGCTTATTCTCTTTTGAGGTGATATGGGTTGATTTAAGCGAATAATTTTACAATATTCCTTTCAGAAAAATGTCTATTTCTTCAGGCGAACTAAAAACATGATCTGCACCTGCATTTAAAAGCGTTTCAGGCTCTAAAGGCCCCGTGTTGATGGCAATGGTAAATATTCCTGCTTTGGTTGCAGACTCAATCCCCAGGGGGGCATTTTCGATTACGATTGTTTGGCCGGCTGTGCTATTGGTTTTTTGTAATCCAGTTAAATAGGGCTCGGGATGAGGTTTACCATGAATTACATCATAGCCCGAAACCACTTCATCGGAGGCTACCCCAAAATCAGCATGCAGTCTTTCAAGCAAAATGGGTTGTTTGCTTCCGGTAACCACAACGATTTTTTTTCCGGCAGTTCTGACTTTTTTTACCAAATCCTGCATCCCGGTTATAATTTCTGCGGGTGGTAGCTGGTGCATGAGTCTGGTTTTTTCTTCATAGATTCCTGATATTTCTTCAGGTGTTGCATCCCTGTTGCAAAGCTGTTTTATGGCCTTTTTGATGGTGAAGTCGCCAGTGCTTCCTTCGTTCAGATAGGCTTCTTTGCGGGGAAAGTCGATGTTGAATTTTTTAAAAGCTTCTACCCATGTGTCTGCGTGGTTTTTCATGCTGTCGTACAGCACTCCGTCCATGTCAAAGAGAACTGTTTTTATAGTATTTGGTTTGGGATGTGTCATAACCGGTGAATAGGAAAATTTGTTATTTGTTTGTTCCACAAAAGTAGCAATATTCCTTTCTGTCCCGAAATCCACATCTGTTGTATTGAGGTGGGTTCATGAAAAAGTGGTATTTTAGCAGAAATTAAGAAATCACAGCCATAAGGCTGTTTTTCTCGTTTGAAAAATGATTCATGATGAGTATCAGTATTCCCAAGATTGAAACAGATGTTGAAATAAAAAAAATATTTCCCGGTTTGATGCTTGGATGCCTTGTTTCTCCTGTGAAAGTAATGGACTCCCCAAAAAATCTGGTGGACAAAATGGCTGCTGAGATCGGCATATTATCTGACGAACTTGACGCTGCCGGCATACGGGAAATGTCTGCTGTGAAATCGATGAAGCAAACCTATAAACAGCTGGGAAAAGATCCTAACCGGTATCGTCCTGCTGCCGAATCTTTGCTTAGGAGGGTGAGCAAGGGAAAGGGGCTTTATCACGTCAATAATGTTGTGGACTCCCTTAACCTGGCATCTGTTAAAAGCGGATTTTCAATTTGTGGATATGATATGGACCGGATTCAGGGAGAAATATCTCTGGGAAAAGGTAAAACCGAAGAACCTTATGAAGGTATCGGCAGAGGCGTGTTGAATATCGAAAACCTTCCGGTCTTTCGGGATTCAGCAGGAGCTTTTGGTACCCCCACCAGTGATTCCGGACGCACCATGATTGATGCGTCCACAAAAAAAGTTTTTATGATTCTGCCCTCTTTCGACGGGGATAAAGACAAGCTGGAAGATGCACTGGATCTTTTGTCGAATTTATTGATCACCCATGTGGAAGGAGCTTCTCCTGAGACAAAAATTATATTTGGATAATGATTGAAATTTGTGCTTTGGCATCTGGTAGTAACGGAAATTGTTACTATGTGGGAAATGACAAGGAGGCCATTCTGGTTGATGCCGGAATCAGTCGCCGGCAGGTACTTGAACGAATGAAGGAAAAAGGATTGAATGCATCCAAAGTGAAAGCGGTTTTTATTTCTCATGAACATGCGGATCATTTTAGGGGCGTTCGTGTACTCAGTAAACAATTGAGTGTCCCTGTGTATATGACTTCCAAGTCTTGGGGGCAGAGCTGGGGCCCTAACCGGCCTGCAATGATTAAATATTTTCTTCCGGGTGATTCTATCAGGATAGGAGACTTCTGTGTGCATTCATTTTTGAAAAATCACGATGCAGCGGAGCCTTGCAGTTTCAGGATTGAGCACGATGGAGTAAATATAGGCGTGATGACGGATATCGGTACTCCTTGTGAGAATGTAATTCAGCATTTTGGGGAGTGCCAGGCTGTTTTTCTGGAATCCAATTATGACGAAAAAATGTTGTGGGATGGAGCCTATCCATGGCACCTCAAAAACAGGGTGGCCTCTGAAGTGGGTCACCTTTCCAATGATCAGGCTGTCGAGTTACTTCAGACTTATGGTCGGGAGCATCTGGAAGTGGTATTTCTGTCCCACCTGTCGGCTGAAAATAATACTCCGCAACTGGCACTGGAAGCCTTCAGTGCTTTGAGTGATCGTTTTGATGTGCGGTTGACCAACCGGTATGCAGCTGCCGAAGTGTTCAGGCTGGAGAGAAAAGGGGTGGTTGTTTAAAACAGTTCTTCTTTGTTTTTGTAAGACAGAGATTTAATTAATACCACCAACAAGGAGGTTGGTGCTTTTTTGTAAAGAATAAATATTACAATCTGAATAAGATGGATTATAAGGATATCTTGATAAAAATTAGACGCATTGTAAGGTCTATTAATTTGGAGTCCAAGAAAGTACAGAAAGATTTTGGAGTTAGCATCCCCCAAATTCTTTGTCTGGAATACCTAAAAGCTTCTCCCGGATATCAGGCTACGCAAAGATCAATCCGGGATCATCTAAACCTGAATTCCAGTACTGTAACAGGGATTATCGGTCGGCTGGAAAAAAAAGGATATCTTGCACGGTTACCCAAGTCGGGAGATAAAAGAGTGATGCACATTGCATTGACCTCATCAGGAGACAATCTGCTCGAACGCACGCCTGATTTGCTCCAACAACGGCTTGATGAAAAATTGAAAGGTCTTTCTGCTGAGGAACTCAAAGACGTTGGCCAGGCACTGGATTTATTGATTGAAATGCTTGAGATTGAAGCCTCGGGTGCCGATGAAATGCCATTAATTACCGGTGATTTTGAATCTGAATCATCGAATTTGGATGATCATGACGCTAAACATCAGGAATGAAAAACCTCAAACGCTTAAACCTGGTTTATTGACTTCGTCGATCTTCGATTCATGAGTTTTCGTTATGAGATGTTCAAATGCCAATAAATTAAGGCAACCGCAGATCGCAGATAAAATTGACAAAGGGAATAGTGAACTATTTTCAAATCAATTTTATTGAGGACGCCAGAATTTAGCAGGTAGTTGAACATCGCAATAGATAATTTATGAGTAATCCAGGTTAAGTAGATACCGGAAGAAAAATATGTTCCTTCCGGGTGTCTACTCCATCCTTTTATTTGCTTGTTCTTACTGTTTTTTGCACTGTGAAAAGTGTTATGAGTGAAGCCAATACTCCCGGCACGACCGGATCAAACTCATAGGGTAATTCGATGGCTGAGAAATGGAAGAAGGCAAATACTGCGGCTCCGGCAGCCATGGATGACAAGCCCGCAGCTGGTTTGGGCGACTTAAAGAAGATAAACCCAATTACCGGGGCCAGTAATCCGCTAACCATGAATGAATAGGAGAGCAGCATTAAATCAAGCACACTGGGCATATACAATGCCAGTACCAGGGAAATGGCTCCCAGTACAAATGTCATAATCTGTGAAACCTTGAGTGTGTTTTCTGACTTTTTTACTTTGAAGATATCTCTTACAAAGTTTCCTGATGACGCCATCAGACAACTGTCGGCAGTGGAAAGTATTGCAGAAAAATAGGCTGCCAGAATGATTCCCAGAGCTCCGGTGGGCAAAATGTATTTGAGCATCATGGGCATTGCAGTCTCACTGTCTATCCCCAGTGCAGCATCAGCAGGTACAATTCCATGGTCGATGGATACCTTGGCCATTAGCCCCAGAAAAACACCCAGAAATGCCATCACAGGGTATTCAAACAACCCTGCAACAAACCATGCTTTTTGTGCTTCTTTTTTCGAAGAGGCTGCATAAATGCGTTGGTAAAGCGTCATCCCGATAAACCATATTGGGATGATTGAAAATGCCCAGTTGACAATGACAGAACCTTTTATATTGGTAAGAGATAGCATTTCTTTATCCACAGACTCGCGTAATACATCGAGGCCTCCAACCGAATGTATGGCAAAAGGGACACCCACAAAAATTAGCCCTGAGAGCAGAATTGTCCACTGAATAGTGTCGGTGTATATTACGGCTTTGATTCCTCCCAAAGCAGTGTAAACGACCGCAATAATTCCCATAATGAGTGCTGCGTTGTTTACACTGAGTCCGTCAATAGTGCCCGATGTTAATTTAGCACCTGCCAGAATCTGACTGCTGGTAAATCCCAGATAGCCCACAGCGCTGATGATTCCTGCCCAGAAGGCCACTCTTTTGCCGTAGTGGTGGCTGAGCATTTCAGGGAATGTCTGAAATTTGCTGGTGAATGCAATCTTGTAAACTCTGGGAATTAATACTGCCGCAGTTAGCCACGCTCCAATCAGCCCCGTGAACAAAATCCATGACCCTGAAAGCCCCATGGCAAAGCCCAGTCCTCCCAGACCAATAGAGAAACCACCGCCTACATCAGTGGCAACTACCGACAATCCCAGGTGCCAGCGGGTCATTTTTCTGCCTCCCACATAGTAATCTTCAGAGCTCTGATTTTTTCGGTGAAACCAAAGTCCTACCATTAACATGGCCGCGATGTATACAAATATGATAATGAAATCTACTAAATGCATGGTGGTTTATATTTTTGTGTGAATATGCAGTCTGTTTTTATAAAAAAACGCCAGTTCCCAAACCGGGATACTGACGTTTAATGTGTGTTTTTGTTCTATACTGTTTTGTACCAGACATTCATGCTTTCGATTTGTCCGGCAATTTGTGTGTTATTTACTAGGGTGCCGGTGTATCGGTATTGATTGTTCATAAATGTCTTATTCATAGAAGGAGATCTGAGTCGGGCAATGGTATAAAATGCTTTAAATCCTTCACTTTTAAGATAATCTTCCATGGCCCGAAGCAAGTGAATGGCTATTTTCTTTCCACGTTGTGAGGGAAGAACTGCAAAATCAGTCATTTCAGCATTTTTTAGTGAATCATTGCATTCGGCTGAACTAATGCCTACCAATGCTCCATTTTGAAAAACTCCGAAATAACGGGTCTCGTTGCTCATTTCACGCTTCAAAAACTCCGTATCAAAAATTGGAAACGGATAGCTCTCAAACACCTGTGCGAAAACTTTGACCATTTCTTCTGTGTCATCAGGTGTCAGTAATCTCAGGATATGTGAATTATCCAGTTCGGGGATGTCGTTGGTTACCCTCGAAAGCAAAAGTTTCTGAAAGGTCTCCATCTCTTCAGTATTGGGATTTCTTCGTTCATCATCCCGGTATTTGACCAGAAACAAGGCATCTTCGGTGCCATTGAAAAAGCCCGGGACAAGTGCCTCCGTTTCATAACCTTTCATGCGAAAAGCCGCCGCGTATTTGGAAGGTACTTTGGCAAAGAGCTTTGTATACCCGTTTTCTTTTGCCAAAGTATCAATTTTGTCGATGATTCCCGGAAAATCGGACGGCCACAAGTGCATCAGGTAGACCCGGTTACTCTCCGGCCCATGCTGTATGGTCGATTGCCCCAATTTTTCAGTCTTGTCCATTATCGTCCCTTCTTTGATAGCGTTCGTTATCTGCCGGTACCAGTGAAATGGCATCATCATAGTCCGACAATAGTTTTTCAATTCCTATTGCGTTTTCTTCATAGCCTTCCTGTAGATCGAGTTCCAGGTTACAATCATCACAGTTTCGGTCGCAGGTGGTTGGCTGGTAATTGTCAGGCTCTTTGTATGAGGTGATTACTCCTTCATAGTTTCTCAGAATCACCCTGTTGGTTGACCATGAGATGATATAATTGGGCATTACAGGTATTTTTCCTCCACCACCCGGGGCATCAATTACGTAGGTGGGAACAGCAAAACCACTGGTGTGTCCGATCAGACTCTCGATGATCTCAATCCCTTTTCCAACAGGAGTGCGGAAATGAGAAAGTCCTTCCGAAAGGTCGCACTGATAAAGGTAGTACGGACGTACTCTGTTGGCAACCAGTTTATGCACCAGGTCTTTCATGATTCGGGGACAATCATTTACATCGGCCAGCAATACCGATTGATTACCCAGCGGAATACCGGCATCGGCCAGCTTGCGCAATGCTTCCTTAGACGAGGAGGTAATCTCACGGGGATGGTTAAAGTGTGTGTTGATCCACACCGGATGGTGCTTTTTCAACATATTTACCAGATTATCAGTTATTCTGTATGGAAGAACCACCGGAGTGCGGGTTCCAATGCGGATAACCTGAATATGATCAATTTTTCGGAGTTCGGTCAGTATCCAGTCCAGATAATCATCTGAAAGCAGGAATGGATCTCCACCTGAAAGAAGTACGTCTCTTACCTGGGGCGTGTTTCTGATGTAGTCCAGTCCAATTTCAACCTGGGCTTTGCCAGGTACAAAATCTTTGTCTCCCACTTTTCTTTTGCGTGTACAGTGGCGACAATACATGGCGCATACGTTACTCACATGGAAAAGAACCCGGTCTGGGTAACGGTGTGTGATACCGGGTACGGGACTGTCGGTGTCTTCCGACAATGGATCGCCCATTTCATACTGGGTTACATTTAGTTCCCGGTTGTCCAGAAAGGATTGTTTGTAGATAGGGTCGTGCCTAAAGTTTTCTTTTTTGATTAGAGAAAGGTAGTAGGGGGTAATAGAAAGAGGGAATTTCCCTTTGGTTTCTTCAAGTTGTTTTTTCTCATCTTCCGGGAATTT
>DHQK01000276.1:69862-77989 GCA_002411085.1 Marinilabilia sp. UBA5340
GAAGATGAATCAATTTTGGATGCAATTCGTTGTTGATTTGCTGTGAAAATTGCCATAATTTTCAGTTTGGTGAATAATCAGTTTATTTGGTCAGAGTAGTTGCCGGAAAAAACCAGCAAGACAACCGAAGTGGTTGATTGTTTCTGCGCGACAAAATTAATCAAAATATTTGAATTGAGAAAAGATGGCTGCCGTGCATTGGGCTTTGAATGGGGTGTTGGGCTTTGTAATACTCATTGATTTAATTGTTTGTGATGTTTTGGTCGATTGTTGCTCGTTTATTTGTTGAATTCTGGTTTTTTATATTTGTTGTGTGCGAACTAAATATTTATACAAAGCTAATTTGTTGTATTATCAAGTTTTAAATGTTGATTCAACAATAGTGGTATGCAAACATGTTTGATGTTCTTGTGTCGGTCTTTTTGGGGATGTTCCTGATTTTTGAAATGGAAAAACACCGATACCATGATTTTATCTTAAGCCCAAATTCTTGCAAGTAAGCGGCGAAGCCGGGCAGAAAGATTCTCACTCAGTCGATTAAGAAAATGTAAGATCTCCACAAATGGATGGTGAAAGAACAACATCTTCTATATCGGGGTTAATGTTAGGTAAAGCGCTACTTTGATTCCCTTGTTCCGCTCAACTTAGGTTAAATATAAGTCATCATTTAAAAAAGTGCTACATAATTCTGATCAGATTCATATTAAAGAAGGGACAGGAATCTTCATAATCCATGCTATTCCTCCAAGGTGTTCAGTTTGTTTTTATATCACCGGTTTTTGGGATGTGGACAGAATGGATAAAATTAAATACCTGTCAATGATAGCACTAAAAAATAACCTGTTTTATGCAGGAATTAGTCAGGTTAAAATGTTTATTTTGCAATAAAAAGAGCTTATGATTATTGATACGTTTGAAAATGCGGCACGGTATTATATGCTGCATCCTGCTATGGAGCTGGTTTTGGATTATCTCGAAAATCTTGATCCTTCAGATTTTGAGCCCGGTCGTGTCGAACTGAGTGGAAGTGATGTCTTTGTGAATGCTATGGAGCAAAGCACTCTGTCGGAAGAGGAAGCAGTATGGGAATCGCATGAAAGGCATATTGATATTCATTACCTGATGGAAGGTCATGAAATTATAAAATATGCAGAAGAGTATAAGATGGAGGTGGAGGTGCCCTATGATGAGGAGAAAGATTGTACCCTCTTTACAGGTGATGATGGTTTAGTAGTAAATCATCCAAAGGGTTCTTTTGTCATATTTTTTCCTGAGGAAATCCACAAGGCAATGGTGACTGATGGTATCCCGTCAAAAGTGAAAAAACTGGTCGGAAAGATCAGGGTGGATTAAAAATAAAAGAGGGGTAATTACTTGTTGCAGTAGTTACCCCTTAATTTTTTTAGTATCTGCGCTGATTGCGGTTGCCACCGAATGAGCGGTCACGGCCTTCGCCTTTTGGACGGGCTTTTTTTACCACAATGGGGCTGTTGTCAAAGAGGCATTCATTCAGGTCTTTGATGGCCTTCTGAGCTGCATCCTCTTCTTTCATTTCAACAAATCCAAAGCGCTTTGAAGAACCGGTTTCCCTGTCCATAATTACTTTGGCTGATACTACTTCGCCATACTCGGCGAACAAATCGTTTAAGTCTTCGCTTGTAGTTGCGGCACTTAACTTTGCTACAAAAAGATTCATTTAAAAAAATGTTTGAACTGATTCACAACCATAGAGGATGGCAATGATGCATGCGGTGTGCAAATATCATTCATCCGGCTGCTGTGTAATCGAAAAATGTAAATAATAAAGAACTAAAATAGAAGTGTAGCAAGGCATTTCAATTAAGGGAAGCGTAAAAGAAGTGCTGTACGTAAAAATCTATCGGATGCAAAGGAACAACCTTTTTCCGGTTTTTTAGTTATTTTGTTGTGTGAAAATTGCTTAAATAATTCCATTGTAATTGCTTAATCTGTTAAAATAAAGATTCTTGTTATGATTTCCAAGCCCGTAAGGACTGTTATTGCTGCTATTGTTACTATGCTCGCTCTGGGCAGTATTTATGCCTGGAGTATTTATGTTCCCCGGCTGGTTGCTGAATTTGGATTTTCCACCGGGCAAACCCAGTTGATTTTTGGCCTTTTTATCGCTGTTTTTACTGTTACAATGGTTTTTGGTCCATCGCTGATTACCCGATATGGAGCAAAGCGATTGGCTCTTTGGGGTTCTTTTATTTATGCTTTGGGTTTTAGCCTGATTCCTTTGTCAGGTGTTTCTTTTATGGTTTTGTTGGTTGGAATATCATTGTTTGCAGGAATTGCAACCGGCTTTGGGTATTTAATTTCTATCTCCATCCCGGTGGAATGGTTTCCTCAGAAGAAGGGATTGATTACCGGACTTGTTTCTGCCGGTTTTGGGGCTGGCGCTATATTGGAGTCTCAGGTAGTGCAGGTTTTGCTTGAGAGAGAATTTGCTTTGGCACAAATTTTTTTAATTGTTGGAGTAGGGAAAGGAGTCTTGTTGTTTGTGGCCTCATTTTTTATTGATCGTCCTGCCCTGACTTATGCAACGGTTGGTTTAGTGCCTTTAAAAGAACTTCTGAGTCAAAGCCGGTTTTGGCGTTTGTTTGCAGGGATTTTCACGGGAACGTTTGCCGGCTTACTGGTTATTGGTAACCTTAAACCCATTGGTGCCGAGTTTCCTATTGAGGAGACAACGCTCGTACTGGGTATTACCATTTTTTCTATTGCCAATTTCATGGGACGTCTCTTCTGGGGGTGGTTGAATGACTTCGTAAGTGGCCGTGTATTGATTCCACTCTCTTTGTTGATGATGTCCGTTTTTACCCTGTTGATAGGTCTTATGAATCTGACTCCTTCTCTATATCTTTTTATTGCTTTCGCAGTAGGTTTCAGTTTTGGTGCTAATTTTGTAATTTATGCCAAAGAAACTGCACAAATTTACGGGCTTAACAATCTTGGAAAGATCTACCCGTTTGTGTTTTTAGGATACGGAATTTCTGGAGTTGCGGGACCATTCACGGGTGGAGTACTCAAAGACCTTACCGGAAGTTATCAGGATCCGGCTTATGTGGCTGCGGCTTTGTGTCTCATTGTATTTTTTGTTTTGTTGATGGCTAAGCCACAGAATTAGACTTTCGGTAGGGAAACTGTCTAAATCTGCTTATTTTTGTTGCCTTAGCACGGATTACTCACAAATAATCCTTGCTCTTTTTTGGGTCGTTTTGTGACAAATAGAGAAGGGATAATTCAAAAATCAGGACTGTTGCTTTGAGGCTTTCAGCTTGTAAACACCTTCACTGTTTCGGTACGTTAGGATTGATTTTTAGATAACTTATTATTTTAGGATACCATGCAAAAAGGAATCATTGTTTTTCTCTTTCTTATACTGATTGGTCAGTTTTCTGTTGGGCAAAAATCGCAAATAACATTGGAGGATGTTACGCGAAATCACACTTTCTCTGCAGCAACGATTGAGGGTTTGCGATCCATGAAAGATGGTTTGCATTATACCACGCTGGAGGATAATGGAACCAAAATCGTCAAATATTCCTACAAAACGGGTGAAGCTGTAGAAGTGCTTTTTGAAATTGAGCGAATTAAACGCAATCCTTCTGAAGTTAAAAGG
Organism: Marinilabilia sp. UBA5340; assembly: GCA_002411085.1. Lineage (GTDB taxonomy): Bacteria > Bacteroidota > Bacteroidia > Bacteroidales > Marinilabiliaceae > Marinilabilia. Next base: position 73,506 of record DHQK01000276.1, read on the forward strand.
ATTACCGGGTATGAGTTTAGCCCGGATGAGTCAAAGATATTGGTTTATAATGATGTGGAGCGAGTTTACCGTCGTTCTTTTCTGGCCAATTATTATGTGTATGACCGAAAATACAGGGAATTGATACCATTGGCAGAAGAAGGAAAACAGCAGGTGCCTGCTTTTTCTCCCGATGGTTATATGATCGCCTATGTCCGTGATAATAATATTTATTTGAAAAAACTGCGTTTCGGAACTACGAGTGCTATCACCGACGACGGGGAAATGAATAAAATCATCAATGGTATTCCTGACTGGGTATATGAAGAGGAGTTTGGCTACAACCGTGCTTTTGAATGGTCGCCCAATAGTGAAGATCTGGCTTACGTGAAATTTGATGAGTCGGAAGTGAAAGAGTTTTCTTTTCCCTTATACAAGGGATCTCACCCTACCCGTGAGGAATATGCCCTGTACCCCGGAGATTACAAGTTTAAATATCCAAAAGCCGGAGAGGATAACTCAAAAGTATCTGTCCATGTTTTTAATGTCAAAAACCGCACCACCAAAACCATGGATATTGGTGATATGAAAGATGTTTATGTGCCTCGTCTGCGTTGGAGTACCGATCCTGATAAGCTTGGCATATTGAAAATGAATCGCAGACAGGATCAGCTTGAGCTGTTTGTTGCCAATCCGGCATCAGGTGTTGCCAATGCTTTACTTACGGTTCGGGAAGATCAGTATATTACCGAAAATGTGCTGGATAATATTCGTTTTCTTCCTGATGGCAAGCACTTTGTTTATGTAGGGCAGGATGACGGATATAATCATATTTATCTCTATTCCATGGCTGGCATTCAGGTGCGACAACTTACCAAAGGGGAGTGGGATGTGACAGATTATTACGGTTACGATGCCGATGAAGAGCTTTTCTATTTTCAGGCGGCCAAAGAGTCACCATTGCAACGGGAAGTTTATGCTGTCGATTTCGAAGGAGAGGAGTTGGTACGTCTAACTCCTGAAGAAGGTTTTAATAGTGCGGATTTTAGTGAGCATTTTAGATTTTTCGTCAATACCTGGTCATCCGCCGATAGTGTTCCCGTGATATCCGTCTATGAAGCGGATGGAGACAGGGTCAGAGTCATTGAAGACAATAGTGAGTTGAGCAAGCGATTGGCGAATTATGACCTGCCTCAAAAGGAATTTTTCAATTTTTCCACCTCTGAGGGAGTGTTGCTGAATGGATATATGATTAAACCTACCGACTTTGATGAGCAAACCCGGTATCCTGTGCTGATGTCGCAATATAGTGGTCCCAACTCTCAGGAAGTTCAGGATAAATATGGTGTCAACTGGGAGCAATACCTTGCCTCCAATGGCTATCTGGTTGTTTGTGTCGATGGGCGCGGTACCGGCGCCCGGGGAGAGGCGTTTCAGAAATCTACCTATATGCAGTTGGGCCGCCTGGAGTCAAATGATCAGATTGAGACAGCACGTTACCTGGGAACCCTGAGTTATGTAAATCCCGATCGAATTGGTATCTGGGGATGGAGTTTTGGTGGGTATATGTCGTCTATTTGTCTGAGTCGTAGTGATCTTTTTAAGATAGGTATTGCTGTCGCTCCGGTCACCAACTGGCGGTATTATGATACCATTTATACCGAACGTTTTATGCGCAAACCTCAGGTAAACCCCGGAGGGTACGACGATAATAGTCCTATAAATATGGCAAAGAATCTGAGCGGCAGGTTGTTTTTAATTCATGGTAGTGCCGATGACAATGTGCATTTTCAAAATACCATGGAATATGCAGAGCAGCTTATTCAGGCTGGTAAACAGTTCGACATGTTTGTGTACCCCAATCGAAATCACAGTATTTATGGTGGCAATACCCGTCATCATCTTTATACCATGATGAGTCAGTATATTTTTGACAATTTATGATTTATGCTTCCGGATTACCGTTGTTTCTTTGATGAATTCATTGCCATAGAAGAAAATGGTTCCCTTTCACTTGTGGAAAAAGTGCGTCAGTTACGTTCCTCTTTGGAGCGTTGCTGTAGATTCCTTACGCGTGATGATGGCATAACATTTTCCAATCTTTTTGGACGGCTGGAGTATGTTTGTAACAAAAAACAGCTGAATCAAAAGCAAAAAAACCGATTACACAGGTTTAGGATTTTTTCCAACAAAGTACTTCATCACAAGGCAGTACCTTCATCAGAGGATTATTATCGCAGCCTGAAAGTATTGGCCCAATCCTTTGGTTGTTTCTTTGAGGTGGAAGTCCCTGTTGATATTAAAGAACTGTATGATTCCCAGGATCCGGGCGAGGAATCTGTCAAGGGGTATTATATCAATTCTGAGGGTTTCAGAGCCATTCTTTTAAAGAATGATTCAGAAAACCATGAACTCCTGGTTCAGCCTGATGTCGCTGCCGATGCAGATCCTGTTGTGGTGCTCTATGATGTCAGAAATGTGAATGAAGAACTGACCCCTTCAATAGAAATGATGCAACCGGGGCAGCAACTTCAGCTTTTGGAGACACATCGCAATGATGACGGTACCGTCGTGCCGGGACTCATTGTTTTGGAACCAGATTACCTTCTGGATGTTACTTCGGTAGCCAAATGCTTTCAGAATATTCAGGGAAGGAAAATTCGGGCTTTTGAGCTTTTTTTCGTGGGACGTTTCGAAACCCGGAAGCTTTCCAAAGCTATCCATAAGGGAAATGTGGCCAACATGTTCTTTGATGAGCTACTCAATGAACGAGCTGGTAATCCCCTGGAATTTCGGGAGGTGCTTATGGATTCTTTCCGTTCATTTCCACTGCCATACACATCGCTTGATGGTATTGACCGCGCTTATTTTGATGAGTTAGGGAGTCAGTTTAACAACCTCAGGCGGGTGGTAGATGAGGATTTTCTGAAAGGAGATCATCAACCGGTGGACAGGCTTATGAGCAATCTGGAAGTATCACTGATGAGTCCCGAGCTGGGCCTTCAGGGACGGATGGACCTGTTTGATGAAACCCCCAGTCGCAGCGGTTCTTATGAGTCCAAAATAGTAGAGCTTAAATCCGGGAAATTACCTTTTCCCGCCAATAACCCTTCAGTTGTGGCTGAAGATCATGCTGCACAGGTGCGCATGTACAATATGATGGCACAACGTGTATTGGGGTATCATCCGCAGAAAATCTTCAATGCTGTGTTGTATTCTTCTGCTGCTAATGGGGGGGAGGCTTTACGTTACGTGTCGCATTTCAAGAGCTTTGAACGTGAAATCATCAATGTGCGCAATCAGATAGTAGCCTGGGAATTTCGACTTGCGGCAGATAAAGATCCTTATCCTTCTAACAGGGAATTGGTAACAGGAATGGATGTGCGTAGATATGGGTTGAATGTTGCAGATAAGCGTTTTTCCTGGTTTTTTGGAAAGTTTCTTGATTTTAAGCGGCTGATTCTTGAAAAGATCACCCCTCTCGAAAGACAATATTTTTTTGCATTTACCTCCTTCATCAGTAAAGAAAAGATTTTGAGTAAGGTGGGAGATGGCGAATACACCAAGGGCCTCTCTGCATTGTGGAATAAAACTGACCTTTCGGATGAAGATGCTTTCAATGAGTTACGCGATCTTAAGGTGATGGAAAACAATGCAGATCAGGCGGAAGCTTCGGTGACGCTTGCCAGACCTGCAGACAGTAACTTGTTTGTTAATTTCAGGCGGGGTGATATCTGTGTGTTGTATCCGTATGTGGAAGATAAAGCGTTGGCTACCCGACACCGTGTGTTGAAATGTTCGATTGAGCGATTGAGTAACGACGAAGTGACGGTGCGCTTGCGTCAAAAACAAAGCTCAAAAGATTATTTTAATCGTTTTGATGCATGGGTGCTTGAACACGATGCGCTGGACAATAATTTTGAACAAATGCATGCCGGACTTTTTGAGTTCCTGAAATTGTCTGAGCATCACCGTAAACTTATTTTGGGACTGGAACCGCCGCATTCTGATCAGACGAATGAAAAGGAGTTTGTAGCTCCTGGTGAAGGTGGGTATATAGAGGCGAGCCGGCAGGAGCAAAACAAGGTGCTGAATGCTGCCTGGAATGCCGAGGATTATTATTTACTTGTAGGGCCTCCCGGAACCGGAAAAACCAATTTGTTTCTCAAACGCTTTGTGGAGGAGTTGATCACCCATACGGAGCTTAATGTATTGTTGGTCAGTTATACCAATCGTGCGGTAGATGAGATGTGTTCTTCGGTGAGAGGACTTGTGCGTGACCAGATGATTCGCATCGGTTCTTCATTGGGATGTGACCGCGTTCATGAGGAGTTGTTGCTCGACCAGAAAATAAGAACACTGAAAGATCGCAAACAGATACGTCGATTGATAGAGGATACGCGTTTGTTTGCAGGAACGTTGTCTTCCGTATTAGGCAAAAATGAACTGTTTGATCTCAAAAAGTTTGATATTGCCATCGTAGACGAAGCTTCTCAAATTCTGGA
>DHQK01000276.1:78305-79235 GCA_002411085.1 Marinilabilia sp. UBA5340
GATGAACGTCAATTGCCTGCGGTCGTTACCCAATCTATATCTGAATCAAAGGTGGAAGATCCTTTGTTGAATGGAATCGGGCTTTACGATCGTCGCAACTCCTATTTCGAGCGATTACTCGGGTTGTGCAAAAAAAACAACTGGGATAATGCCTGGGGAGAATTAACCTTTCAGGGACGGATGCATCCTGATATTGCTGATTTTTCCAATAGGTTTTTTTATGGAGACAGACTTAAAGAAGCCGGGTTGCCTCACCAGTCGGGCCCTCTTGTTGGTTCTGGTAATAATCCACAAAGCGGAGAAGTGACCAGTTTGTTGGCCAATCACAGGATGATATTTATCCCATCAGCTTTTTCATTCAATGATATTTCCGAAAAGTTCAATCGTCGGGAAGCGGTTCTCATCAGTAAAATGCTTTCCCAATTGCAGAACCTTCATGGTTTTAATAATGATGAAGAATTGGTGGATAAGGTGGGCATTATTACGCCTTACCGTAATCAAATAGCAACCATTCGCGAGCAGCTGGAAAAAGATGGTTTTGGTTGTTTCGATGCCATTCAGATCGATACTGTAGAACGTTATCAGGGGAGCCAGAAAGATTTTATTCTTATTTCATTTTGTATGAATCGTCCAGCGCAGCTTGATTTCCTGGTACAGAGCAGAGTTCCCGTTGAGGAAAAGACAAATTATGGAATGAGTTCGGTTATCGTTGATCGAAAACTGAATGTAATGCTTACCAGGGCGCGTAAACAGATTATCATGACCGGAAATGAAGCAGTTTTAGGTAATGATGCAATCTATGGCCCTCTGATTGATCATATAAGAAAAAAGGGAGGATATTTTGGAAAAGGAGCAAGGGCTATTGTGGATGAATAAAAGTTGCTTTCCTTTTCATAGTTCATTGGCAAATGAATATTCTTTTCTATTTTT
>DHQK01000276.1:79490-85855 GCA_002411085.1 Marinilabilia sp. UBA5340
ATAAAAACTTTTGGCATTGAGTCTCTACGTTTATGCCTTTTAGGATAGACTATTCAGCTATTAAGACCAGATTAAAATTACGACTGTAAGGCCATTTTGAATAGGATTCTCTACACTGTAGTACTCTTCTTTTTGCATAAAATCTAACTATTTGAAAGGTTGTTTTTTAACACTCTTTCAGGCTTTAGGGATGTCTGTTTTTTCGGGATTCGAATATTTAAATATTTGTATAACAGAATCTTTGATCTATTTGCAGATTGCTCCGTTTTGTTATATTTGTGGTTCTTAAAAAAAGATATATTATCAAATTTAAACACATTATAGAAAATGGGATTAAAAATTATTGTTCTTGCCAAGCAGGTGCCCGATACCCGCAATGTGGGCAAGGATGCCATGAAAGCTGACGGTACTGTGAACCGTGCAGCTCTGCCGGCTATTTTCAACCCGGAAGACCTTAATGCGTTGGAACAGGCCCTCCGGCTCAAAGACAAGTACCCTGGTTCTACGGTAACGCTTTTGACAATGGGCCCCGGACGTGCTGCCGATGTCATTCGTGAAGGAATGTTCAGAGGTGCAGATGACGGAATTTTGCTCACCGACCGTGCTTTTGCCGGATCGGATACCCTCGCTACTTCTTATGCCATTTCCTGTGCCATCAGAAAAATCAAGAAATTTGATCTGATTGTTGCAGGCCGCCAGGCCATTGACGGAGACACTGCTCAGGTAGGCCCTCAGGTGGCTGAGAAACTCGGTTTACCCCAGGTGACTTATGGAGAAGAAATTTATAGTGCAGAGAAAGGAAAAATTTCTTTGAAGCGCCGTCTGGAGCGGGGAGTGGAGACTGTTGAGTGTCCTTTACCCGCGGTTGTGACAATCAACGGTTCGGCTGCTCCCTGCCGGCCACGTAATGCCAAGTTGGTTCAAAAATACAAACATGCTCAAACCATTACTGAGCGTCAGAACCAGGCCGAAGATTATATTGATCTTACCAATGATCGTCCTTATCTCAATATTCCTGAATGGAGTGTGAATGATATTGAGAGTGATCTTCAGATGCTCGGGCTTTCCGGTTCTCCTACCAAAGTGAAGCAGATAGAAAACGTAGTATTCCAGGCCAAAGAGTCCAGACATATCCAGGCCAACGATGAAGAGATCGAAGAACTGGTGAAAGAACTGATTGCCAACCATACGATCGGTTAGACTTGGCTTACTAACTTTAAATGAATCTTAGAAATGGACAATATATTTGTTATTTGTGAAATAGAAGATGGCAAAGTGGCCGATGTGAGCCAGGAACTGCTCACCAAAGGACGATCACTGGCCAATCAGCTCAATTGCAAACTTGAAGCCATTGCCCTGGGGCATAAACTCAAGGGCATTGAAGAACAGATTTTTCCTTATGGAGCCGATGTGGTTCATGTGGGCGATGATAAAAGACTTGCACCCTTCACTACACTACCTTTTACTTCTGTTATTGTGGACTTGTTCAAAAAAGAGAAGCCACAAATTGCGTTGCTTGGAGCTACTACCATGGGGCGGGATCTCGGACCACGTGTTTCATCTGCATTACAAAGTGGTCTGACAGCCGATTGTACTGCCCTTGAAATTGGTGACCATGAGGATAAGAAAGCAAAAAAGAATTACAAAAATCTTTTGTATCAGATCAGGCCCGCTTTTGGTGGAAACATCGTAGCCACCATTATCAATCCTGATTGTCGTCCTCAAATGGCAACGGTTCGTGAAGGTGTGATGAAAAAAGAGGTTTTCTCCAACACCCATAAAGGTGAATTGAAAAATATTGATGTAAATGCCATTTTGAAGCCTGAAGATGAGGTTGTAAAAGTAATTGAGCGGCACATTGAGAAAAAGGGTATCAATATCAAAAATTCTTCGATCATTATTTCGGGTGGCTATGGAATGGGCTCTAAAGAAAACTTTTCTGTATTGTACGATCTTGCAGAAGTCCTTGGTGGAGAGGTAGGTGCTTCCCGAGCTGCTGTAGATGCCGGATATGCCGATCACAGTCGTCAGGTAGGGCAAACAGGTGTGACGGTGAGACCCAAACTTTATATAGCCTGTGGAATCTCCGGTCAGATTCAGCACACTGCTGGAATGGAAGAATCTTCCATGGTGATTGCCATCAATAATGACCCGGGGGCGCCCATCAATAAGATTGCCGATTATGTGATTACCGGTGATGTGATGGATATTATTCCCAGAATGATTAAATCGTATAAGAAAAATACCAAGTAACCGGTTGTTTTTCTATTGTTGGATTTATCTATCCGGGAGACATTAAAGTCAGCCCGGACAGCAAAATAAAAGAGAAAAAATGGCTAATTTTTATACAGATACTCCGGATCTGAAATTTCATTTGACACACCCGTTGATGAAAAAGATCGTAGCCCTCAAGGAGAATAACTTTGAGGACAAGGATAAGTTTGATTATGCCCCGCTCGATTTCGAGGATGCCATGGACAGCTACGATAAGGTGCTGGAAATTGTTGGCGAAATTTGTGGGGATATCATTGCTCCTAATGCAGAAAGTGTGGATGCTGAGGGGCCAAAAATTGAAAATAATGAAGTGGTTTACGCCAGGGGAACCCAGGAAAACCTGGATGCTTTGGTGAAAGCAGGCCTGATGGGGATAACACTGCCCAGAAAATATGAAGGACTCAATTTTCCCATTGTTCCCTACATCATGGCAGCAGATATCGTATCGCGTGCCGATGCAGGATTTGTAAATATCTGGGGACTGCAGGACTGCGCAGAAACCATTAATGAGTTTGCTGATGATGATCAGAAGTTGCGTTTCCTTCCCCGCATTTCACGCGGTGAGACTGCTGCGATGGATCTGACAGAACCGGATGCCGGTTCAGACCTTCAGGCTGTTCAGCTTAAAGCATCGTTCAACGAGAAAGATGGCAAGTGGTACCTCAACGGGGTAAAGCGTTTTATTACCAATGGTGATGGTAACATTTCCCTGGTTTTGGCCCGCTCTGAAGAGGGAACTCAGGATGGTCGTGGTTTGTCCATGTTTATTTATGATCGTGCTCATAAAGCCGTAAAGATTCGCCGCATCGAAAATAAGATGGGTATTAAAGGATCTCCTACCTGTGAGTTGGTATTCAAGGATGCCCCGGCCGAATTGGTGGGAGATCGTAAGATGGGACTGATTAAGTATGTAATGGCCCTGATGAATGGTGCCCGCCTGGGAATTGGAGCCCAGTCGGTGGGGGTGAGTGAGGCTGCTTACCGCGAAGCCCTTGAATATGCCAAGGAGCGCGAGCAGTTTGGAAAGAGCATTATTAAGTTTCCGGCCGTATATGAGTTGCTGGCCACTATGAAAGCCAAACTGGATGCTTCCCGTACTTTATTGTATGAGACCAGCCGGTATGTGGATGTTTACAAAGCTTATATGCACCTTGCAGAAAAACGTCAGTTGACCAAAGAGGAACGCCAGGAGATGAAATATTACCAGCGCTTGGCTGACTTCTTCACCCCATTGCTCAAAGGAATGAGTAGTGAGTACTGTAATCAGTTGGCTTATGATTCTTTACAGATTCATGGGGGTAGTGGTTTTATGAAAGATTATCCTATTGAACGCATCTACAGGGATGCTCGTATTACCACTATCTATGAAGGAACAACTCAGCTGCAGGTGGTCGCTGCTATTCGTGGTGTGACTACTGACGGGTACCTCAAGCGTATTCGGGAATTTGAAGCGATGGAATTGCGTCCTGAATTGCACGGATTCCGTCGTACGCTGATTGGTATGACCGAAGAATATGAGAAAGCCGTAAAAGCAGTAGTAGCTGTGAAAGACAATGAATACCTTGATTTCCATGCCCGCCGTCTGGTTGAAATGGCCGCTCACATCATTATGGGATACCTGCTACTGCTGGATACCGAACGGGATGATAAGTTCCGCAATTCAACGGAGATTTATATCCGTATGGGACGCGCGGAAAACCGTTCACGTGCTGAGTTTATTGCCAATTCGTCACTTGATGATTTGGGACACTTTAAACAAGTTCAGGAGACTGTTTAGAGGCAAACTGAGAGTGTTAAACATAGAGAAAGAAATGCAGAATGTCGAAAGATGTTCTGCATTTTTTGTTTATTGAACCCTAAGTGACTTTTTTTTTCAATGAGAGCACCTGCCCCTCATTTCCGCACAAGGGGCCCCTCTTGCTCTCTGTTTGCTGCTCCTCGTTTCCGCACGAGGGGCTTTTTGGTTCTCGTCTCCTGACGAGTTTTTTTTATAGGGAATTAATAACAATAGATCGTTAGATTATTAGAATTTAGAGGTTAGAGAAATCGTATAGTATTGACATTCTGAATTTTATCAAAATCATTCATTTAAACTTAAGGATTTAATTTTCTGAACTTTGAAAAAGTTTAACGAACTATTGAATAAAGAACAATATTTACTTCAGGTTTCGTTAACCTGATATGGCTACTTTTATTCAACTCAAAACCCAGAACCCAAAACCAAAAACCTTTTTTTACTGGTTAATCCACTCTTTAAAGCTTCTTGCTCTTTCGCGGCTTACAACAATCTTTTCTTTTACATCCGGCCTTGTTTTTACCACCAGTTTGCCATTGAACCATGTCTCCACTTTATGAATCGTGTCAATATGCAGAATATACTGTCTGTTGGCTCTGAAGAAAACATCCGGATCAAGTTCTTTTTCCAGTTTGTCCAGGGTAAAATCCACCACATGGTGATGACCATCAAACGTAACAGCGGTAGTTATCTTATTGGAACTAACAAGCCAGGCTATATCTTTGGTATCTATTTTCTGAAAACCATCGGCCAGATTCACCAGTAATCGAGAACGGTAACTGGCTTTTCCGGATTGAAGGAGTCTGGAGAGCGATGGGTAATCTATTGCTTCATCCGGAAATGAAATGCCATTATGGAATAACCGTTCGTACTTTTCGATAGCCTCAGCAAGTTTTTCCTCATCAACAGGCTTCAGCAAATAGTCGATGCTATTCACTTTAAAAGCCTGAATGGCGTATTCATCATAAGCTGTAGTAAAAATAATCTTACTGTTGACTTCTTGTTTCTCAAAGATTTCGAAACTATTGCCATCCGACAGCTGTATGTCCAGAAAAATGAGATCGGGTTGCGGAGATACTTTGAGGAAGTTCACAGTATCTTCGACAGAGTCAGCTTCTCCGATTATTTCCCAGTCAGGCCGTATTTTTTGAATGCTGTCTTTTAGCAATCTTCGGGTGGGGTATTCATCTTCGACAATCAATATTCTCATTCTGTTAGTTTTGAAAAAGTAAGGGGAATTCAACACAAAACGATATTTCTGTTTTATTGACTTTTACCGGATTACCGGTTAGCATTACGTAGCGCTTGGAAATATTTTCCAGTCCGGTTCCTGTTGAATGTATGTTGCTTTTGGGCTGGAGGTTATTACAAACACTCAGCATATTTGACTCCTTAATCTTCAAAGAAATATTTAGGGGATGCTTTTCTGAGGCTCTGTTGTGCTTTATGGCATTTTCAATCAACAATTGCAGAGACATAGGGGGGATGTGACAGTCCATTTTCTCTTCCGGTATATCAATTTCTACATTTAACGCATTTCCCATTCGTTGGCGATGAAGAAAAAGAAAATCCTGCAAAAAATCCAGTTCCTCTCTCACAGGTACAGTCATGTCGTTCCTTTTCTGAAGGAGGTAGCGGTATACATCGGAAAGTTTCTGGGTAAACTTAATCGCCGATTCCGGATTGTAATGAATTTCTGAGATCAGAGTGCTGAAGCTGTTAAAAAGAAAATGGGGATTTAACTGGTTTTGTAGCACCTTGTAATCGGCAAGTAGTTTGGCTTGCTTCAATGCTTCTGCCTCCAGAACCGACTTTTTCCAATTTAGAAAAAAGCTTTTTAGGAATAAGCCACTGTTGAAGAGCAATACGAAAATGAGCCCGAAAATAAAGACCAAAAACGCCGACATAAAAAAATGAGGCTGACCATAAATTTCGTTGGGCAGACTGATAAAACAGGTGACGCTGACCATGATGGTCCATAAGATGCTGTAGGTTAATTGTTTCTTTGTGCGCAAAGATATTTTGAAAAACCAGGGGGATTTCTTGTCCAAGACCCTGTTTATAATAATGTTTCCCTCGCTTACCAGATTGAATCCGATGATGGAAAGCACAAACGGAAATGGGCTTTGCAATGGATCCGGAGATTCACCGTAAAGAAAAAATACCAGTACAATGACCAGGAAACCGATGGCACTTACAATGAGAAAACGCAGAAGGGTTGGCTTTATTCCTACCCCCATCATGGACATTGACGGGTTGATAAATTCTTCCGGTATTTGGCTGGTGTCACTTTTCA
>DHQK01000276.1:86115-95234 GCA_002411085.1 Marinilabilia sp. UBA5340
CTGATTTAAATATTTACTTTAATGCTTGTTGGCAGATAGTTTTCCTGTGGCTTTCAGGTATTTGGTGTGCATGAGTTTGACGGAGGTTTGCGCATCAATATATTCGCTTTTTGTCTTTTGCCACTGTGCTTGTGCTTCTAACAGATCCACGAGGGGTTCCATGCCTTCATCGTAGAGGGTCTGACTTGTTTCCAGGTTTTCATTCGCCTGATCCAGAGCTGTTTGGGTCAACGCTAAGCGGGTATAAGCATCCTCCAGATTTAAGCGGGCCCGGGCAATATCCATCTGGAGCAGTATTTGTGTTTCTTCCAGTTCTGTGCGTGCCATTTCCGTTTGAAGCCTGGCTCTGGAAACCTTGTTTTTCTCCTCGAACCACTTAAAGATAGGGATTTTGACTGATGCCATGGCCGAAAATGCCATTTCATTGGTGCTTTGTCCGTTCAATTCCACTCCGCCAAGATAATTGTATCCTGCCGATAAACCTACCTGGGGCAGCATTCCTGCCCGGGCTATTTCTTCTTCCTGTTGTTTGAGAGCGATGGACTTGTCCAGTAATTGATATTCCGGCCTGTTGGTGATGTCATTGCTCTTCTCATCGCTCAAATCCGGGAGTTTGTCTCCCTGTTTTTCAGCAATAGAAATTTCTGTTTCGAGCGGGAGTCCAATCATGCGGCAAAGATTCATTCCTGCCAGTTTTAATCCACTGGAAGCCTTTTGTCTCATAAGGATGGCTTCATTCCTTTTGACCTGGACTTTCAGCAGATCGTTTCGGGTAGCCATCCCTTCCGCTTTACTGTCACTTACAGAGGATACCAGGGAGTCGAGCAGCGTTTGGTAATCTTCTGCGGCTTTTAGTTTGGCCTCCACAGCCAGATACTGATACCAGGCTGCATCGGTTTCCACCAATACCTCGGAGGTTTTCAGTTGCAACTGTTCTTCGGCCATTTCTATACCTGTTTTGGCCATCCGGTTGGCAGCTCTGATTTTCCCACCCATATAAACAGGTTGTTCAATTTGAAGCCCGCCAAAGGTCACGCCTTCTAATCCAATGCTAATATCCATGTCAGGCATCATGGCGTACATCTGAAATACCGGATTTCCATCGGTGCCTGTCACAGGCTGTCCCGTGTTGGGATTGATCTTTACATTGGGCTGCATTTGTCCCTGATCATCGGGCGAATAAGTGGGCAGATAACCTCCCTCCAGTGAATACTCCAGCGCATCAGGCTTATAGAAAAAAATACCTGAAGCATTCAGATTGGGTAAATATTGAGCCCTGGCAATTTTCTTTGAAATGACAGCCTGCTGATTCCGGTTTTCTGAAATCTTTATTTGTTTCGAATAATCCAGTGCCATTTCCCTGCATTTTTCGAGTGTAAGCTCGACCTGGGCTGGTGCGGCAAATGATGTGATCAGGATGAAAAACAAAAGTGTTTTGAGTTTATTGAATATCATGGATCTGTCCTTTTTTGAGTTTTTTGGCTTTTTTACTTGACGGATGAACTACACTGTAGAAGAGTGCATAAAGCACCGGCATCATCAGCAAGGTAATTATTGTTCCTACCAGAAGTCCGGCCATCATTGTCACCGCCATGGAGCCAAACATAGCATCTGAAACAAGCGGGATCATCCCGAGAATGGTCGTCAATGAGGCCATCATTACCGGACGCAAACGAGAAGTAGATGCTTCCATCAATGCTGCGAAGGGAGTTTTTCCTTCCCTGATTTGCAGCTCCACCTCTTCAAGCAATACCACCCCATTCTTTATCATCATACCCATCAATCCCAGGGCGCCTACAATTGCCACAAAACCAAATTCTTTACCCGAAACGAGCATTCCCAATACAATGCCTATGATGGCCAACGGGAGACTGAAAATGATGATGAGTGGCTTTTTGTAATCATTGAAAAGGGCAATGAGCATTGCGATTATCAACACTATGGCTAGTGGCAGATACATAAACAAGTATTTTTGTGACTCAGAACTTGCCTCAAATTCTCCCTGCCATTCCATGTCGTACCCTGTTGGCAGGTTGATTTTTTCTATTGCAGGAAGTATGCTCGATCTTACGTCTTCAGCAGTAAGCCCGGGTATCGGGTTACATTGAGCTTTCATGGCTCTTTGTCCGTTGTAGCGGCGCACCACTGGTTCCTCCCATTTGTAATCCATCTCTTGTATAGCCTGATTCATGGGAACTGCGCCAACCACCGACTCTACTATTTCGGAAATGCTGATCGTACCTGCCATAACTCCTTTCAGATGGTTCGGATCCAGTGTGCTAATGGCGGGGATCATGCTAAAAGCAGGGGAGGTTTCCAAATTTTCAACCGGTTTACCATTGTTTTTGGTGCTTTTTACATAGATAGGAATCGACCGTGTACCATCATAAAAATTACCGATTGGTAACCCGTCAGTCGCAGTGAGTAACGACAAACCGATATCGGGGCGTGTGAGACCTGCTCTTCTGGCCATTTGCTGGTTGTAATCGGCTACCAATACTTTGGAGGCGGGCTCCCAGTCGTCGGTGATCAATGTAGCCCCGGCATCCTGTTCCATAATTTCTTTGGCCTGTGCTGTGAGATCTCTGAGTACTGCCGGATCAGGCCCCGTGAAGAGTACTTCAATTGGGAACTTTTTATACATCAGGTTGTACCGTTTGGCTCTGGCGTAGGCTTGTGGGTAGTTGGCTGACAGGTATTTCTGGATTTCAGGAAGCATGTCAGGCAAAACTTCTGCATTTTCAAAATCGACAATCAATTCTCCGTAATTCATTGCCGGTTCTGCAATGGAGCGCACCAGATTGTAACGTGACGGGGTTCCTCCAAGACTGGTTGTTACATTTGTGATTTCCGGTTGATTTAGCAGGTATTTTTCTATTTCTGACAGATCTGCATCCACTTTTTCTATCCTCGTTCCTGCCGGCATTTTATACTCTATGTACAATTGATTGTAGGTAAGATCAGGAAAAAAGGTTTGAGGGATTAATGGAAAAAGCAATGCACTTCCGGCCATCAGCAACGTTACGATAGCTATAGCTACGGTTTTGTGGTAAAGCAGATAGCTTAGCCATCGCCGGTGAATGGCATAAACTTTACTTCCATAAAGTTTTTTCTTATTCTGGTCGTCACTTTTTTGCTTTTTGAACTGTTTGTCTGCCATTATCGGTGCCTGAGTCAATGCCAGCACCCAACTCAGCAGTAATGACACAGCCAATACGATAAACAGATCACGCACATACTCACCGGAGGTGTCGGGCGAGAGAAAGATGGGCAAAAATGCAAAGATGGCTATCAGAGTGGCACCAAGCAATGGCCAGGCCGTTTTCCTGGCCGTATTTACCAGCGCCTTTTTCTTTTTCATGCCATTTTGAAGGTCGATAAGAATGCCATCGACAATCACAATGGCGTTATCTACAAGCATTCCCATAGCCACAATAAGCGAAGCCAGAGAAACACGTT
Organism: Marinilabilia sp. UBA5340; assembly: GCA_002411085.1. Classification (GTDB taxonomy): domain Bacteria; phylum Bacteroidota; class Bacteroidia; order Bacteroidales; family Marinilabiliaceae; genus Marinilabilia. The sequence goes on from DHQK01000276.1 coordinate 89,575, forward strand.
GTAGCGTCCCGTTAAAGAGATTGAGAACAACAAAAGAGCCCAGAATGGTGAGCAGTAGGCCACTGCCGATAATGATGCCACTGCGCCATCCCATGGATAACATAAGGATGAGGATTACAATAGCCAGAGACTGCGCCAGATTGAACATAAAGGTGGATATGGCATCGCTTACCTTTTCGGGTTGAAAAAAGACCTTCTCGAAATCAATACCGGCCGGTATTCTGGATTGTTTCAGTTCGGATAACTTTTGATCCACCGCCTCTCCCAGATTGACTACATTACCCCCACTTTGCATGGCAATAGAGATTCCAAGGGCCGGTTGCGTATTATAGCGCATGGCTTCGCGGTAGGGCGTATTCAGCGATCGTTCCACTTCAGCAATATCGTGCAGATACACCTGGTCATCCTCATGGCCCTGGATGATGAGATTTCGGATGTCATTGATGTTGTCGAATTCATTATTGACATCTACCCTGATGCGTTCTTCTCCGGCCTCGAAATAGCCTGCATAAACTGTTTCATTCTGATTGTTGAGGGTCATCAATACCTCCGAAGGGTGTACCCCGAGATTGGCCATCTTTTCCTGATGAATATTGATGTTGATACAGGCAGGACGGTCACCATAAATCTTAACACGTTTAACATCAGGCAGGTTCTCAAGTTCTTGTTTGATGAGCATTCCGTAGTCATGCATTTCATCATACGAAAAGCCATCTGCAGTCATGGCATAAAACAAGCCGTAAACATCTCCGAAATCATCCACTACGATGGGGGCCTGTGCTTTGGCCGGAAGTTGTGCTGCTGCCCGGTTGACTTTTCGGCGCAGGATGTCCCATTTCTGTTCTATTTCATCAGGATCTACTGTAGGATCGAGCTCAACAGTGATTTCGGAATAATCGGCTTCCGAGCGGGACTCAATTTTCTTCAGATCTCCCATGGTTTTGATGGCCTTTTCCAGTACATCAGTCACCTCCAATTCAGTTTCGTAGGCTGATGCTCCAGGATATATGGTAACGACCAGTGCCTGCTTTACTTTTATTTCCGGATCTTCCAGTTTACTCATAGACCGGAAGGAGAGAATGCCTCCAATTGCCAGTACAGTAAGAAAAAAGTAGAAGAGTATTTTGTTTTTGAATGCAAATTCGGTCATATCTGTTTCGATGTGAATGAATTGTTGAGTTTACAATAAGTTGCCTATGTTGCTTTCGGACGGGGCAGGTAATGGTTGAACTTTTTGGCCTTCTCTCAGGCTGTTGACACCTGCACTAACCACTACCTCATTTTCTTTAAGATTGCCACTTACAATTGCAAGCCCTGCGGTTTTGATTTTTTGAATTTCTACCACTCTCGCGCTGATGACACTTGTGTTTTTGTCCCATACCCAGACTTTGGATTCATTTGCCGATTCAAAAACAGAGGAAGAGGGTATTTCAAAAAGAATCTTTTCATCTGTCTGATATTGGATGATTACCTCCGCACTCATACCGGGTAAAATGGTATCTTCTGAATCTTTGTTTAGTTTGAAATAGGCAGGATAAAGCCCGTTTAGGTTGGCTTGAGCAACGATGTTTCTTAACTCCAGGGGCCATTCCTTTCCGGGAAAATTGGATGAGCGGCACGTAAAGGAAGTAAACTGATCTTTTATCAGGTAGTCAGAAGCTGGTATATGTGTAATTATTTCATATTGCTGATCGTCAATTAGGGATGCAACAGGCATTCCGGCATCCACGGTCTCTCCGGATTCAAAATAAACTTTGTTGATGTGGCCGGTAAACGGAGCTTTCAGATCAGTATCAGCAAGTGCATTTTTGTGCGCATTGTATTTCGCCGTAATTTGTTTTAAGCCGGAAACAGCCTTGTCATAATCGTTTTCAGATACTTTATCTTTTTTGTATAGGGCTGTTATTCTTTCCACTTCAGCTTTTACCTCTTTATATTTCGCCTCAGTTGCCTGAAGTTGTACTTTGTAATCGCGGGGATCTATTTTAGCTACAATTTCTCCTTTTTTCACAAAATCACCTTCATCCACGTACACCTCATAGATAGGACCTGCTATCCTGAATGAGAGCTTGATCTCGGCTGCAGCACTGATGCGTGCAGGATAATTTTTTGAAAGTGTGGAAGGCAATGCTTTTACTTCCGCAGTTTTGACAAATACAGGTGTGTCTTTATGCGGTTTTTGGGAATTACATGAAATCAGAAGTATTAGCAAGAGGACAGATAATGCCTGGAGCAGTTTAAGGTGTTTCGTCATCGTTTATTTTTTTATTTGTTTGCGCAAAAGTATTTTTAAGTCCACAAAATTTACTAAAACAATTACTGAACTTCAATAATCGACTACTGAAACGTTGGATATTAAATAAAAAACGGACTGCTATCGTGCAATCCGTTTCCTGGTATTGATTTTTGGGCATAAATGATAATGAAAAATCTCCATGCCGCATATTAAAGACTTGTCCCGTGCTTAATAAATTTCCTCTCTGGTGTAAAAGCCACTTTCAATCAGTACTTCATCGATATTTTCTCTGGTTACAGGTATGGAACTAATCTGTATGGTGGGAATATCCTTCAGTCCGTTATTGGCGTAAGTAATATCATATTTTTTTTCCAGATTTTCGTTGTTTAGGATATCCATCGCAACTTCAGCTGCTGTAAAAGCTATATCCTGTAAAGGGTGGTACATGGTCATGTGCTGGGTGCCCTCTACAATCCTGCGACATGATTCTACCTGGGCATCCTGGCCAGTGACGATGACCTTGCCATCAAGATCATACTTTTCCAATACTTCAATGCAGGCTACAGACATTCCGTCGAAACAGCTAATGATGGCATCTATGGGTTCCGGATTGGCACGAATAAATTGATCCAGTTCGTATCCGGCATGATCGGGGTTCCAGTTTTCAATATATGTCTTGTAAAGAATATTGATTTTGTCTGCATCTATATGCGGTTGCAATGTTTTTTCCAATGAAGCCATCAGTTCAACAGCATTTCTGTCAAAACGATCGCCATTCAATATTATATAATTGCCTTCAGGACGCTGGCTAATTGCATAGCCTGCCATGTCTTTTCCCAGTTGTTCGTTGTTTCCCGAGATGTATATGTCCTGATCTGCGTTGGCAATAAGTCTGTTGTAAGCCATCACCGGAATGTCACGTGCTTTGGCTTCTTTTACTATATTTTCAGCAGTGTTGATGTTAACTGCAATAATTACCAGCATATCAATGCCTTCGTCCATCATTTCTATGGCCTTCTGGTATTGCAATGCGTCATTGTCATTGGCATGATCCACGATTACTTCAGCACCCAGTTCTTCTGCTCTTTCTTTAAAAAAACTGCTCTCCTTATTGAAGCGGATAGTAATATTTGAACTGTAAAGAAAACCAATCTTTTTTTGCTCCTGATTTTTGCAACCAGATAGTCCGATTAGCAGTATAAGAAATAAAGAGATAGAGAAAATCGCAGTAATCTTGATTTTTGCGTAATTCATATTTACCTGAATTTTAGTGATCGAAAAAAAAACACATCAGAAAGAATTGTTAAGGTTAAGCGAAATTACGTTTTTTTCGTCGTTTTGTTTTTAAATGGGGGAAATTTTTTAAACTTTGGGGTGTTAATTTGATTTTTCCTGACTTTATACCCTGATATTTAATATACAATTGATAAAACATCCGGACATATTATGAATTGGAGAGACCTGAGTATTAGTGGCAAAATTCGAAGTAGTCTTGCTGCGCTAGTTGTGCTAACAGTGCTTATGGGAGGTTTTACATTATACAGCTTATTTGAAATAGGCAGTGGTGTAAATGATCTTTCAGATAAGTACATTCCTACTGTAAATGAAGCCAGTCTGGTAGATCAGAACTGGCGTAAACTGACCGAAGTTACCAGATCGTATGATTTTTCGTCAGAGCCCTATTTTGATGTTCTTTTTGAACGTTATTATGCACAGATGATTGTGGCATTGGATAACCTGATTGAGATAGAAGCCGGAGGAGAGCGAAATGACTCTTTTCAAGAGTTAAAGCAAAAAATGCAAAATTATTCATCTGCTTATGAGGATTATAGTGCAGCGCAGTCTAAGGCGGCAGCTCAGCGTGTTCAAATGCGGGAAGCCGGAAATCAAATGGTGGAATTATCGGGTAATTATCAGTACAACAACCGGTATCAGCAATTATTGAACAGAGCTTTAGGGCTTTGGGGCCAAATACAGTCAAAAGATTTGAGTCGTGAAGCTGTTGCGCTTGACAAAGAATTGACCGAAACACGTGAACTGCTGGGGAACCTGGGAGGTGTTTATTTGCCTGAAGCCTTAAGTCAGTCCTTAAATAACTTTGTTTCATCCGCTATATCATTTATTGAATATTATCAGGAAGCCAGGTATTCAGAAGTGAAACGCTTTGAACTTGGTAAAGAAATAATGTGGGATGTGCGTGCCATTGCTGATATGGGGCAGGGTGACATAAAAGGTATGGGCAACCAGAGTGCCCGTATCGTTGATAACATTCAGGGACTTGTCATTGTAGCATTGATCGTTCTGATTCTGATAGGGCTGGTTTTTGCACTTTTCCTTCCCGGATCCATTGCCAATCCTATCTTGCAAGGTATTAATCTTGCAGAAAAAGTTTCTGCCGGAAACCTTTCGGTGCGTTTCGATACACGGAGAAAAGATGAAGTCGGGCGCCTTGCTGTTGCTCTGGACAATATGGTGAAAAATTTGAGGGTTATTATTTCCGATATATCTGAAGGAACCAGGGAAATGGTTGAGGCCAGTTCTGCGCTTACCCGTGAGTCCACCGAACTGGCTGAAGGTGCCAGTGAGCAGGCTTCTGCCGCGGAAGAGGTTTCTTCTTCTATGGAAGAGATGCATGCCAACATTCAGCAGAATACCGACAATGCCAGACAGACAGAAGGAATTGCCCGCAAAGCTGCTGAAGATATGAACAGCAGTAATGAAATTACCGAAAAGGCCGCCGATTATCTTGAGGAAATTACATCGAAAATTTCAGTAATCGGAGACATCGCATTTCAAACCAATATTCTTGCTCTGAATGCTGCTGTAGAAGCAGCTCGTGCAGGGGTAGAGGGGCGTGGTTTCGCGGTGGTAGCAGCCGAAGTTCGTAAACTTGCCGAGAGAAGCCAGCAAGCGGCCAATGATATTAATAAAGTTTCTTCACTGACTATTAATTCTTCTCGAGAGTCACGCGAAATGTTGCTGGCTCTTGCTCCGGAAATTGAAAAAACTGCCGGTTTGATTCAGGAAATTTCGGTGGCTTCTCTGGAACAGGTAAGCGGAGTCGAACAGATCAATAATGCTTTGCAACAGCTAAATCAGGTAACTCAGCGCAATGCATCCAATTCCGAAGAGATCAATTCTGCTGCTCTTCGAATAGAGAAGTTGTCGGAACGGCTTGAGCGTGCTATTTCGGTTTTTAGCATTTCTGAAGAACAATCTATGGGTGATCAGAACGAGGTGTTGGCTGATGAAGAGGATGTTGTGATACGGAAAGCCGGGAAAGATGAGGCGGATGATGGTGCCAGTTGTGCTGTCTCTCAGGAACAATTAAAGGCAAAAGCAAAGGGTAAAAGACCTGATATTGATCTCAGCGATTTCGATTCAGAAGACTATGAGAAGTTTTGATGAAATTGCTTCGATGATT
>DHQK01000183.1:0-345 GCA_002411085.1 Marinilabilia sp. UBA5340
GAGTTTCTGGCGATTGTTCATGGGCTGGCCGAACAAAAAAGAAAAAACCTTCATCTTCCAATCTATACCGATTCAACAATTGCGCAAGGCTGGGTAAATAAAAAGAAGTGCATCACCAAGCTCGAAAGAACCGCAAAAACAGAAGGACTCTTTAAACTGATTGAAAGAGCCGAGGTTTGGCTCAGGAAAAATGACTGGACTCAACCGATTCTAAAATGGGACACCAAAGCCTGGGGAGAAATTCCGGCTGATTTTGGAAGAAAATAGCACACCTATTCATTGTATAACAGGTAACCAGTAACGAATACGTGTTCCCGAAATTTTTCCGTCATTAATAATATCCAC
>DHQK01000183.1:522-1141 GCA_002411085.1 Marinilabilia sp. UBA5340
CGTTCCAGCGTGTCCCGCCCGCCCTTATGCTCTCTCCTCATGGAACTAAGGCGTTCACGAATCACTTCATAATTTGTAAAAGACTTCTCATCCGGAACCACAATTCCTTTGTTCTCTATCGTAACTTCCAGCTCCCCTTGCTTTTGTTCATAAATAATTGATATCCCGAGACAACAGAAATCATTCTTTTTCCCATTGGCAAAAAAATCATCAATGAGCGGACGAGATAAAAGAGGAGGTACCTTAAGAACTTGAGATCCGGAAATAATTTCGCACCGTATTCCGCAGTCAAGGGTCTCATAATACCTACGGCACTGAACATTAAGGTATTTCTTCAACACATCAATTTCTTCATTGAGTGTAATCAGCTCCACGTCTGCATATCCTAATATTTTCCGCATCAAAAAAGCAATATCGCTCAAATACTCTGATGCTTCATTTTTATCGTCACTCAAGATGTAATTTTGTAAAGAAGAAAGGGCATTGAATACAAAATGAGGATCCATCTGAATTCGCATCATTTTTTGTTGCATCATCTGATTTTTCTGCTGGTGATGCAACAACCTGTTTCTTCCATACAAAAGCCACGCCCCGACACCGAAAACAACCATTAAACCCA
>DHQK01000183.1:1352-1997 GCA_002411085.1 Marinilabilia sp. UBA5340
AATAATCAGTATAAGATTTTTCTCCCTCATTTTTGCTTTTGTCAGCTGGAGTTCCTGCTTCATCAACTCCGTTTCAACGTCATTGTCCAAAGATTCTTCAACATAAGCATTATTGGCAACAATCAACGAATCTTTCAAATAGGAATAAGTCTCAAGAACTATCATGGCTCGTTGATAATCTTCTTCACTTTTCAATGCTTCATAAAGAGAGTACAGGTTTTTTTTACGCAGATCATCCCACCCCATACGATTGGCAATATTTTCGGCCCGTTCGTAAAACACAACAGAAAGCGCAGATCGTCCTTGTTCAAAATACAGATCTCCCAGCAAACTATAAATGTTTATCAAATAGGATTCGTCCTGTTGCTCTTTAAAATATTCAAGAGATTCATCCAGCAAACGCGCCGATCTAACGTAATTTTTCTCATATAAATGAAGGGCACCCATATTACACTTCACCTTAGCAATCCCCTCCCAGTCTTCAAGCTCCTCATACAACTCAAGAGCACGTTGGTACATGCGGATGGCATTTCTGTTGCGTCCCAAATCAGACAAAAAAATTGCATAATCATTAGAAACTGCAGCAGCTGCTACAATGGAGTCCATTTCAATAAAAGCATTCTGCGCATGCTGAAAATAATGTTC
>DHQK01000183.1:2255-2440 GCA_002411085.1 Marinilabilia sp. UBA5340
GCTTTGACACTATCACCAGCCTTATCCTGAATCAATGCTATGTTGTGCAGGCATTGTGCAAAACCATATTCATTCCCCTGTTTCTTCTCTATTTTTGCTGATTCAGAAAAAGCTGCAAGAGCCTCATTGTAACGCTCCTTATAATATCTGGTCAACCCCAGATTATTATAAAAAATGGCCTTCTT
>DHQK01000183.1:2675-3117 GCA_002411085.1 Marinilabilia sp. UBA5340
TCCGGTGCATCAATACTATCCAACAATTCAAGTGCTCTTTGATAGTAATCTCCAGCACGACTAAACTGGCCGGAATAATAAGCACTCTCAGCCCTGTAATACCAACCCATCGATTCCAGTGTATCATTTTTGCCGGCTATAAGATCCAAAAAAACAGTGGACAGAGAATCCGATTTACGGGGATTATTGGAGAGGTTTTCCTTTATAGCCTCTTCCAAGGAATCTGCCTTTTCATATTGGATTTCATTAACAGGTGCTGCACTTACCGATGACACCCCATTGAAAAGCATCATAGAAAGAATAAGGAGAAGAAAATGCATTCTTTGAACCGACAAGGCCATATTTCCGGATTTGAGATCAATACATCACAAAACTACCCAAATTTATTTTAACAATAAATTCAAATTTCCAAATCATGAATATTTTGATGGTTTCTAAAATC
>DHQK01000183.1:3379-3766 GCA_002411085.1 Marinilabilia sp. UBA5340
CAGAAATCCTGTAATTCAGCAAGTAGCAAATAGGTAGTAGCCAGTGGTAGTAAAAAGCATTAAAATTCCTACCCCCCATTTCCAAACGAAGGGTTCATTCTCATGGTTTTGCGTTAAGAGATCCTCCCTCTATTGATTAAGTGATCCAAAAGAAGTCCCATCCTATCTGTAATTTATTTGTTCAGTCATTGTGCGCTAGATGTACCACATGCATCTGAGGTTTGGTGCAAAAGTCCAAAGCACCAAACAAAGTGTCATGTTGAGTGTAGTCGAAACACCTGTCTTTCAGATAAAAAGATTCTTCAATAAGCTCAGAATAACACTATATTTTTTCTCTACAGATTTAGTAAGATTTAGCCATAAAATCAGGTTTTGGAAATGATCAAC
>DHQK01000168.1:0-24539 GCA_002411085.1 Marinilabilia sp. UBA5340
CCATAATTGCGATGCTTAATACTAAAGCTTTCATAATTCCTATGTTTTTGTTTGTACTTTAAGTTCAGTTCTAAATTCTGATACAAACATACAACGGATATGTTATTTTAATATTAAGCCGGATTTACCAGAGTTTTAAATTATTAAATTCCTACTTCTTCAATGGCTTCTGAAACATTGATGACGTAGTCGGCCAGTTTTTCACATTCCGAGAAGAGGTCATTAAAAATTATTCCTGCTTCGTAAGAATAAACATTGTTAGCCAGATTGTCGAGATGTTCACTCTTTAGCTGATTTCGGTAGTTGTTTATCTGGTCTTCCAACAGACGTGCTTTCGTAAGAGAAACAACCAGTTCGTCTTGCTGCAGGTTTTCACGCATTACAGATAAAGCTTCTTCCGTAAGGTTGAACATCAGTTCCAGTTTATCGGTAGCTGATGCTTTGAAAGTGATGTTTTTTTCCCGCATACGGTTTACCGATCGGGCAAGGTTGAAATTGCAATCAGCCACGCTTTCCAGGTCACCGGCAAGCTTCAACATTGCACGAAGACGTTTTCGGCCGGGTTCACTGAGTTTGTATTGAGATATCTGTGTAAGATAATTGGTGATTTCAACTTCTACATTATCACTGATTCCCTCATATTTTTGGACTTTGGAGAACAGTTTGTTGAATTTTTTATCTTTTTTCTCGTGCATCATCTTTCTTACAAAGCCAAACATTTTGGTAGTATGTTTGGCAAAAAACTGTATCTCCTTTTTTGCCTGGAGAATAGATAATTCAGAAGTGGATAGCATTCCGGTAGTAATGTACTTTAACCTGAATTCTTCATCCGAATCTTTCGCTTTGGTTGGGACCATATATTCCACGGCCTTCTGGATTAATGGTGTAAACCAGACAAAAATCAGGACATTGAGTATATTGAATGATGTATGAAAAATGGAAAGAGCTGTAGGAATGGAGGCCGGATTATCATACGGGGAGGCACCTCCGTTTCTGGTCATCAGCGTATCAATGAGGCCTGTGTAATTGTTGAAAACAGCCAGCATCCAGAAAACCCCTAACATATTAAAAATAAGATGTACTCTTGCTGCTCTTTTGGCACTGATATTTCCTACAGAGGAAGCAATATTTGCTGTAATTGTGGTTCCAATGTTTTCACCGAGCACCATTGCTGCTGCCTGTCCAAATTCTATCCACCCTTCATTGCACATAACAAATGTAAGGGCCATGGTAGCCGATGAAGATTGGACTACGATGGTAAGCAGCGTTCCAATTCCAAGGAAAAGAAGAGTGGAAAAGAAGCCATTGTCGGTGTACTTGTGGAGAAAACTAAGTATCTCCGGATTTTCCTGGATGTTGGGCACAGAGTCTTTCAGGTATTCCAAACCCATGAAAATCAATGCAAAACCAATCAATAATTCTCCATAAGAGCGCCGTGTTCCCGACTTCGAGAAAATAAACGGAAGTCCTAAACCAATTAAAGGAAGTGAATAGGCACTGATTTTTACTTTGAAACCAAACAGCGTTATAATCCATCCGGTAACTGTGGTTCCTATATTGGCTCCCATAATCACACCGATAGACTCTTTGAGTGTAATTAATCCGGCATTTACAAAGCTGACAATCATTACGGTGGTTGCCGAAGAGGATTGCACCATGGCAGTGACCAGAAAACCTGTAAAAATGCCCAAAACCCGGTTTGATGTCATGGCCGATAATATAGCCCGCATTTTGTTTCCGGCGACTTTTTGAAGAGCCTCACTCATCATTTTCATTCCATAAAGAAACAATCCAAGCGAGCCTACCAGCGAAAGAAAATCAAAAAATGAATACTGCATTACAGATATAAAGTAAAGATTTCTATTTCGGGTTTGTGATGTATTACATTAAGGTGAGGGTCAGGACAAAATTATATAAAAATGTGGAGGATACGATTATTCCACCCGGTAATTGTAGATATAATTGTTCTCCCCTCCCGTGATTAAGTTGAATCTGTAAGCTGAAGATTTAAGAAAACCGATGGAAAACCGGGAAGTTCCTTTGAGTGGAAATCCTTTGTAAAGGGATCCGTCGCTATTGAATAAATAAATGAGTGAGGAATCTTTGCTTACAAGGCCTATTTTATGATCTGTTGCGGAAAACTGGTAAACATCACCTACGGTTTCCATTGTTTTGTCGGTTTTTTGTTCAGCTGTTTTTTTCATGTTGGCATTGTAAATGGAAAAATGATCCGGAGCAATGATTACGTATCTGGGACTGTTGTTGTGCAGCAGTACCAAGGAATGCTCCTTTGAACCTGGTTTTGTTACCTCGTTGACCATGGTTTTTCCTGATGGTAACATGATTTTTGCCAGTGACCCTTCAGCTGTGGTGGATACCAATGCCGACTTTTCTGAATCCGGATGTTCCAGATAGAAGGGGCTCTTAGAGTTTCTTACAAAACTTTTTTCAGGAGTTACCCGGTTATTTCCGCGACGATCCATTATGTAATTTCGGTATTGATCACTAAAAACAATGTAATCCTTTCCACTGGTTCGGAAAAACTGTACGGGTTGATTTACCTTTCCTTCAGTCCGGGGAATGTTCCAGCCTGCAACACGCGCCCCGGTTTTGTCGAAAAGGTATACATTTCGGTCTTCCAGCGGCAAGAATATTCGGTAATCCCGGTTGTTGTCATAATCGAATACCGAAAGACCACAGGTTGCTCTGGCTGGAAGCGTAAAAGGGTATTTCGCCACATGGTTGCCATTTCTGTCGAGCAGATAGAGCGTAGTAGGAGTGTTGAAAAGGTATTGGAGTTTATTGTTACGGTAAAAGTCGATTTGATTTATTTCACTTAGAACAGGACCATCCAGTGGTTTCTTCCATAACACGCGGCCCATGTTATTTAAAAGGTAGAGATTGTTGGCCGCATCTTGCACCATGATTTCTTTTTCCCCGGTATAGTGATTGTCTACCAGAGCGGGTTTCGTGGAAACCAATGAATCTATACGACTTTGCCAGATTGTCCTGGGTTCTTTGTCCCTATGTGGAGCATGTCGGGCATACAGGGTTGCATAGTTCAATCCTGAACTGTTGGATATCTGCAATCCTCCCGCATAAAAGTTGAATAGTGTTTTTTGCTGTTCTTTGGTAGGATGGAATTTATTCTGGTTCAATTTTTCCCCGATAAAGGAATATATATGAGGGATTTCCGCAAACAAGAGAAAATTCTCTTCGTAGGAGAAGTTCTCTGTAAATGAAGAGTAATAAGGATGACTTTCAAGTGTGCGGTGAAGTACATTATTGTATAGAAAGGATTCCAGTGACTTTTGGCTCTCGGCAAATACCAGGTAGTTTCTGAAAAATGAGAAATACTTCATGGGTAAGTCCGGGAATAGTTCTGACCAGACCAGCGTATTTAATTCCCCACTAAATCCTTTGTATATAGGGAACCAGGTAGATTCGTCAACCTGATATTTTTTTACGGGTTGCATCGATACGCCAAAATAATTTCTAATGTTGTCAATAACGGGCATCGTAGCTGCCTGCCCTTTGGTACGAAATACTATGTATCTGCCTTCTTCGGGATTGGAGGCATTATAGTTGGAGCAGGCGAAAGCCATTTCTTCATCAATAATTTGAAAGAAAGATTCTAAGAAATCATTTCCGGTTTTGTTTTTAAATTCTTTTTCCAGAGACTCAATTTTTGAAGCGTTTCCCGAGTTCGTAAGGTATTTCCGGAAATTATTCAGAAACTGCTTTTGATCAGAGAAATTATATCCGGCAAATAGTTTGATGTCTGAGGGGAGTATTTTTTCCAATGTGGAACGTCTTGGTTCAACTCCGTCGAAGAGAGAGACAAAATCTTCGTTGGGACGTGGGCTGATGAATCCGTTCAACATAAGACCATCATCTTTGATATTGATATCCAGCGCTCCCCATCTGGCTGTTTTCGAAATAAAGGAAGCGATTTTTTCCTGGCCCCCAGCCAAAAAGGGTTCAGAAAAATCTTTGATACTTCCAAAGTTGATAAAAACCGAACCATCTGCTCTGTTGCTGACGGTTTTTTGAATAGAGGCAAAGTTTTTGTCATCAGTGAGAGAGAGTCCGGATTGCTGTTGCCTGATGGATGCTTCAATAAGGAGTGGAGAGTCACTTACAGAAAGAATTCCGTTTTGGAACGTGGCATACAAGGTAAGTTTATTGTTTTTCAAAGGGGTTATTTCGTAGATGGGAAAACCTGTGTAATTCCTTTTCCCTTTCAGATGTTCTTCAATCCATTCCAAAAGCTGGCTCTGATGGCTTTTGTGTATTACTGCAAAATGGAAGTTCCAGGCTATCCTGGATTTTCCCAGTTTACTAAAGGATAAGTAAATGGGGGATCTCAACAATCCGCTTCCCGGGCCATCGGAAAAAAACCAGGTAGTATCAGTGTAATGTAATGTCTCATAAAGCCCTGATAAACTTTCAAAGGATAAAAGCTCTTCACGATAATCAATGTCCTCCAGCAAGGTCTCGGTAAAATCTTTAGGGTTGGTTATTTTTAATATTAAAGCAGCGTCTGCAGGCACTGCATCAATAGTATTTCCTGCATTGTAGCTTTGATGCCTGTATAAATTCCATATTACAGCAGCAATAATTACCGCAAATACTATAACTCCTCCAAAAATCCCCAGTTTTTGTTTCGACATCCATTCAAGGTTTTCGGTTTCACAATTTATCTAACAAAGGCAATTTTGGTAAATTCACTCATACTGCCATCTGGTGTGCTCAAAAATACTATATATATGCCCGGTTTTACTTTTTCTCCCCACAGATTTTTTCCGTTCCACAGGGCTTTCCCTCCCAGAGAGAGAGATTCATAAACAAGATTTCCTGCCGTGTCAGTTATTTTTACCGTAGTACGATCCATCAGTCCGGTAATTGTTATGTTGCCTTCGTAGGAGGGTCTCACAGGGTTGGGGTAAACATATACTTCGCTAAAATTGTCCGCTCCCTGAATGGCCTCTCCCTTCATACTAACTAGTCCTCTGGAGGTGGCAAGAAAGACTTCTCCACTTTCTTCATCTATATGAATGTGCGTAACATTGTTGGAAGGCAAAGGGCTGTTGGTGGTCGTATAATGATGAACGGTCTTTGTGCCGTCTTCGGAAATAATGTAAAAGCCATTTCCTTCGCTGGCAATATATTTTCGATTGGCCCCGTCGATGGCGATTGCTGAAATGCGCTGGCCTTCGAGCAGGTAATCTGCCAGTCCGGAACCGTCATTTCTCGGAACTTTGATTCGCGAAAAGACCGGTTTCTCTTTGGTAAATATGCTTCCCGGATCGTATTGAATCAAAATACCAATATCTGTTCCAATCCAGATGTATCCGTTATGATCTTTGGCCAAACAATAAATCAGGTTGGTTAACACCTCTCCGTTCTCATCCCATAATTGCAGTTCTCCCTGGTTTCGGAGATCCGGATCGTTTTCAGCCGAAAAGATCGAACGGAAAACATCATCATTTTGATTTTCAGGCGTATTGTTGTCATCGAAAACAAATAAACCCCTTCCGCCCTGTACAATAAATGACCATTTCTGGTCGTAATCATCAATCAGGATACTCCCAATCTTGTTCAGGTTATCACCCACGGCACCGTAGTCATAATTGTACCAGATACTATCTCTTTTATTGTAAACAGCGATGGGATCATCCACATCGGTATTGGCAATGAAAAGATGTCCTGTATCATCGAAAGTAAGTCCCCATATTTTTGTGTAACGATCCATTGGACCATAGAGATAGTTGTGCAGGCCACTGTTAGCTTCTACAAAATGGTTTCGCAGGTAGTAATTTCCAGCACTGTTTTTGTCAAATTCATAAACTCCGTTTCCCCATGATGCAATAAAGACATTGTCCGGGTCGTCCGGGTTGACAGTCATATTGATTAAATCTCTTGAATTGGACGACACAAAAGCTGCTGTATTGCTTTTGTCAAAAACCGTCCATTGATTGTCTGATAGAACAGATACTATAGATGCTCTCCACGCATTTCCCCAGACCGAACCAAAAATTCCTGGAATAGTCCAAAGGGCATTGCGTGTTTTGAGCACTTTGAAAATGTTATTGCTGGCCGGACCCGGAGGGAGTAATTGTTCGAAAATTTCATTTTGTTGCTGATAAAACATCCCTCCGTTCCAATCGGCTAACCACAATTGGTTATTGCTAAATAGAGCTTTTCGAAACTGGGGGCGGTGGTATGTTTCATCCGAAATCTTCAATGAATCAATATGATTACTTGTCTGGAAAGTGTTGTCCAAAATATAGAGCCGGTCTCTTGAAGCTAATAAGAATTGATTCTCGAATCCTTTTGTTATCCCATAATAGCGGGGAAAGTTATTTATAGTTGTTTGTCCGTTTTCTGTGAAAGAGATCAGGCTGCAGGTTCCACCAATTTCTCCTCTGATTCCAATTATTGCATCGGGAGTGGAAAGGATATCGCAATACGGCGTGGCTGACTGCGATATTCGTGACCAGTTTTGATAAAAAGCCAGTTGATCTGTTGTAAGACTGGCAGCCAATAATCCTTTTTCCGTGGCTGCAAAAACAGAGTCTTCACGTACAGTAGTTTTAAAAACCTTAAGATAGGATGCTTCTTCTCCTATGATGAAAGTGGTGGATATTTCTTGTTTATCAATGTCCAGTTCCAGTATTCCAAAATCTGCGCTGCAGAAAACCCGGCCTTCAAAAGAAAGGAAATGATTGATCGTTTTGCTTATAGACAAGCTTTCTATTTTGAGATCCGGAATATTGTGAACCTTTCCTGCCCGGATGACATCAATATTACCGTTTTCGTAGCCGATGATAACGGTGTTCGTATTAGGGATAGCATGAATGGCTGTAATCCCGGAATCGGACAGACCGTTGTTTTTGTTTTTTACATTGATGGAAGCAGTTTCTTTGTGAAAATAGATAAGTCCCAGGTCAGTAGCTCCAATCATAAACTCAGGTGTCTCAACTATATCGAAGCAGTTTTTGTAGGAGAAATAGGTTGTCCATTCTTCCTGAGCATTCCCCTGAGTCGAATACAGGAGCACAGTCAATAAAAAAGATATATATCTGGTTTTTCCCATTATGTGTATTATTTAAGATCTTACTTTGGCATCTGGAGATATTCCGTAAGTTTCTTTATAGCTCTGCCTCTGTGACTGATGAGGTTTTTTTCGGATAGCGGCATCTGTGCAAACGAAACGTTTGCTTCATCAGGTTTAAATACGGGATCGTAACCAAATCCTTTTTCTCCTTTTTCAGATTCAAGGATCGTTCCGTTGACGATACCTTCAAACAGAATTTCCCGGCCATTTAATATAAGTGCAATCACTGTTCTGAATCTGGCTTTCCGGTTGTTTTTTCCATTAAGTTCTTTCAATAACTTCGCAATATTTTTCTCACTGCTTTTTTCAGGGCCTGCATATCGGGCCGAAAAAACCCCCGGGGCACCGTTTAGCAAATCTACCTCCAGTCCGGTGTCATCTGCAAAACAATCCTTCCCCCATAATTCATAAATATACCGGGCTTTTTCTAGTGCATTTGCTTCCAGTGTGTTGCCTGTTTCCGGGACTTCATCATGGAAATTAAGATCTGCGAGTGATTTAATTCTCCAGTGGCCTCCCAGCAATTTATTTATTTCTTCTGCTTTATGTTGATTGTTCGTGGCAAATATCAGCTCCATAAGGTGTTTTTCAAAAAAGTTATTTTCGTGTCGGTGAAAAGGATTTGCAGTTTTTGCGAAAATACAAAAAAAAGCAGATCTGTTTGTTTGCCTGATAACCTATTAAAAAGGTTGTTTATCAGTATCCACAAAACACACTAATCCATTTTCATGTTCGTTTCAAACGAAAAAGGCCGTCTCTTAGTAGACAGCCTCTTAAAAAATATCTTACAAAATACTATTAAAAACCTCCCCCATATCCATATTTCATCAAGTCAGTTCTTGGGTTGATAACCATAACAGGCACTTTGGCACTGTTGGCAATGATATATTGTTCCTGAGCTCCAAGGACGTAGTCATGAAATGCGATGTCGCGGGTGGTCATGATGATGATAAGATCTGCCTGATTGTCTTTGGCAAAATCGACTGTCTCCTGCGAGAAGGCAGCTTTATGCTTCGCCAGAATTAATTCGTAATCAATGCTTTTTTCTTCCAGAAAGTTTTTGCAAAAAACCACATTGGCTTTAGTTCTGCCATCAACGGCACCATCCTTGGAGGTTGAAGAGAATAGGAAAACTTTGGTTTTGAAAAAGCGCGACATATATTCTGCCCAACGCAATTTTTCTTTGTTCTCTGATTTGAAATCAACCGGAAAAACAATCTTGGTATAATCATTTTTCTGAGGGGGTTCCTGAACAACCAAAAAAGGAACTCTTGATCCTACAATTACTTTAAGGGCCCAGCTACCGGTGAGCTTTTGAAGCCCCTTCATACCATGGGTTCCCATTACAACGAGGGCATTCTCCAATTCCTCGGAGACTTCATTGATGGTTTTAAAAATGGTTCCTTCTCTTACAAGAATTTCCGGTTTTACTCCCAGGTCTTTTTCAATTCGGGAAGCGTCTTTCTTTAATTTAGTTTCTGCTTCACCAATTTCAGAATCTTTTTTTACAATGTGTAATAAAGTAATATTGGTGTTCAGAACTTTTGAAAGATTTACAGCATGGGCTGCAGCATTAAAGGTCACTTCTGTGAAATCGTAAGGAACCAGAATACTATGCATTAAACTTTCCATAGGTTGGTTTGATTCAAATTCATCGGTTAAAGATAACACTTTTGTTTTTACAAACATTAAAGATTTTAGAGCTTTTTTTGAAATGCATGAAAGTGTACATTAATGGTACTTTTTCAGAGACTTTTTTTAAATTGCACCGTATGTAATGACCTGAATTTTATCCTTCACAATTTTTTTTAAGGACATCTGAATGAATAATTGTATCAGGAAACAACATTCCCGTGGTTTCTTACGTAAGGTAGTTTTCTATATGTTTTAATTTTATTCCGAATGGATATATTTTCAACAGCTTATATTTGGGTATGGGTTCTATTGCTACTGGGTTTTTTGATTTTTATGGTTGCGATTATCCGGCGGTATATCCAAAAGCGTGTAGAGATACTCACTGCTGAACGCCTTGCGCTTGCACTTAAAGTTAAAGAAAAGGCTCACCGAATTCAGGAACAATATGATTCGGATTCTATCGTTTATACTCACCAGGGGCCCAAAAAGAAATCCAGAAAATACCAGAAGGTAACAGTTTTGTTTGCAGATATTCAGGGGTTTACAAGAATTGTGGAAGAATTGAACCCTGAGATTCTCATTGATGAGTTGGATCAGTTTTTTCTGCATTTTGATGCCCTCGTTGATAAGTATGACATAGAGAAGATTAAAACCATTGGAGATGCCTATATGTGTGCGGGTGGTCTACCGGTTAAGAACAGCACCAATCCTGTAGAGGTTGTGCTCGCTGCCATTGAGATGCAAAATTTCATGGATCGGATGCGCCAGATAAAAATGTTGGAGCACAAGGAGTACTGGGAATTGAGAATTGGAATTCATACAGGGCCTGTTATTTCAGGAATGGTAGGACGGAAAAAGATTTCCTTTGATATATGGGGAGATACAGTAAACATTGCTAGTCGCATGGAATCATCCGGTATTGCAGGGGAGATAAATGTGTCCGGAACCACCTGGCAGTTGGTGAATGAATTTTTTGTGGGAGAATACCGTGGGAAGATGCCGGTGAAATATAAAGGAGAGACGGATATGTATTTTATCAAAGGCATAAAGCCAGAACTCTCGCTGGATGGCGAAGGGAAGGAACCTAATGAGCTTTTTAGAATCCGGTTACAGCATATTCGGTTTACCGATATGGAACAGGCCGTCCTTAACCGTCTTGAGAATGAACTGCCCCGCGATCTTACCTATCATAATATGAAACATACTGTAGATGTGGTGACACAAGTTGAAATTATTGGCAGAGGAGAAGGAGTTGGCGAAGAAGAAATGCTGTTGCTTAAAACTGCTGCATTGTTTCATGATACAGGGTTTCTGGTGGATATGGAAAACCACGAGGATAACAGTATCGAACTGGCACGTGAAGTGATGCAATTATATGGTTTTCAGAATCAACAGATAGAAGAAGTTTGCTTGTTGATAAATGTGACCAGAAAAGAGGCTGAACCCCGTAATCATCTCGAAGCAATTTTGAAAGATGCTGATTTGGATTATCTTGGCAGATCTGATTTTCTTCCTGTCTCCAATAATCTATATAACGAGTTTCAGCAATTTAACGGGAAAATGTCTCAGGAAGACTGGAATCGCAAGCAAATTAATTTTATTGCTGGGCATAAGTACTATACCAAGACAGCTAAAAATTTACGACAAGTTAAAAAAGAAAAGCAGTTAAAAGGATTGAGGGATTCGGACAACAACGGGTCATAAAATTCCAATAATCTTACTAAATTTGTTTTAATTCCGTAAATTGATTATTAATATTCAAATATAAAAAATCATGGCAAAAAACTTTGAGCCCGAGAGCAAATTACCAAATATCATTGGTCAGGGTACCAAAATTGTTGGAGATATTGACACCAATGGAGATATCCGGATTGATGGAAATATTGAAGGAAATGTCACCTCAAAGGGCAAGGTTGTAATTGGGTCTAATGGACTGATAAAGGGTGAAGTATTCTGCAGTAATGCTGAGCTTGCAGGCTCTCTGAACGGAAAGATTTCGGTTAGTGAATTGCTTTCTTTGAAAGCCAGTTCAAAAGTGAATGGAGATATTAAAACCGGGAAATTGAATATTGAACCAGGTGCTATTTTTACCGGTACCTGTAATATGGGAAATCAGAGTGGAGGAAGCAGCAATGTTCAAGCTCCTCCCAAAGAAGAAAAAAAATAAAAGTTTATGGGAGCTATCCTGTATAAAGCGTTGCTCTTAAAGGAGATTTTTTACGGCCTGCTGTTCAAAGGGGTAGCAGGCCTTATTGTTTATATCGAAGCCAGCCACATTCCCCGTAGCTGGATTTATCTTGCGATCATTATTGTTGCCTCCTTTCCGGTTTCTACTTATATTCTTAATCAAATACGGCATCAATGGGATCAAAGTACCGGATTGGCCTATATTGTATTGTCTTTTGTAAAAATGTTGGCCATTCCCCTGTTGATTATTTTGTTTTTTGAGAAGGATCACGAACATATCGAAGCCTATGTGATTCCGCTTATAGTGGCCTATTTGACTTTATTGGTGGTTGACACTAAATGGAAAATAAAGTGGTTGTTTCACAAAAAATATTGACTAACTGAAAGCTATAAAGGATTGGGTTTTGAGTTTATATTGAGCCTGTTGAAGAATCTGATTTAGAATTTACAGATGTTTCGACTACGAAAAACATGGCATATTTGATACTTTTGAGACAACTTCACTTTTGGAATACAAAAGTAATTAAGGGTTAAATGCGAAACAGGTTTCTTGATGACATAGTTAGAAGCGGATATTGGATCTAATACTTTACCTGCTATGATGAAAAGTGTCGTTAATTCAAAGGTTTTGTCCTCAAATAGTTAAAATATCTTTTTTTGTTTGAAACCTCCTGTTTGCTAATTTCGTATAGCATTAGGAAATGCACTTATGTGCAATCATTGAATGCATTGCAGTACGTATTTACCTCGAAAGTTTTTATCTAAATTATTACCATTTTGAAAAGATTTGTACTGATATTTTTTCTGTTATTAAGCGGATTTGCTGTGCAGGCCGAGGAGCAATCTTCCGGCGAAGGGGAGGTGGATGCATTTGGCTTAATCATGGAACACATCAGTGATGCACATCAATGGCATGTGATTGATTATACCAATAGTCGGGGAATTCATGTACATATTAACATGCCGCTTCCTGTTATTTTGTGGTACAATAATTCATTGTGGTTTTTTTCTTCCGGACATTTTTATCATGAACAAGGACCGCAGCAGTTAGGAAATGACTATGTGGTATTGCACGATGAGCATTTTTATATCACAGATGCCAGTGGAACCATTCATACCGATAGTTCAGGAAATATCGCAAATGTATCGCCAATGGATTTTTCCATCACCAAGAATGTGGCAAGTATGTTGCTTTCAATGGCTTTGCTCCTGATGCTGTTTTTATCGGCCGGTAAAGCTTACGCCCGCCGGGGTATTGCTCCCCCCCGTGGGATCAATGCGGTATTGGAACCTCTTATTTTATTTGTCAGAGATGATATTGCCCGAAGTCAGATTTCCAAAGATAAAGCAGATAAGTTTGTACCTTTTTTGCTAACCCTCTTCTTCTTTATCTGGATTAATAACCTGCTTGGCATTATTCCCTTTTTCCCCGGAGGAAGTAATTTATCCGGAAATATTAGTTTTACCGCAACTCTTGCTGTTTTTGCCTTTTTAGCGATTAATGTTTTCGCCGTTAAGGATTACTGGAAACACATATTTTTGGCTCCGGGAATGCCATTCCCAATTAAGCTGTTGCTGGTTCCGCTTGAGTTGATCGGGATATTCACCAAACCTTTTGCTTTGATGATTCGTCTGTTTGCCAATATTACTGCCGGACATATTATTATTCTTAGTTTGATTTCAATCATATTCATAATTAAGTCTATATATATTGCACCTGTTTCAATTTTGTTATCTTTAGTAATGTTTATGCTTGAGTTGCTTGTAGCTGTACTTCAGGCTTATATTTTTACATTACTTACCGCGCTTTTTATTGGATTGAGTACAACAAAAACAGAACACTAACAAATAAATTTGAAAAATATGGAAGCTATTTCTTTCACAGCAGTAGGACTGGGATTAATCGTATTAGGTGCAGGTCTTGGAATTGGAAAGATCGGACAATCGGCAATTGAAGCCATGAGCCGTCAGCCCGAAATGAGTTCAAAGATTCAGACCGCGATGATTGTGGCTGCAGCACTTATTGAAGGTGTTTCGCTTTTTGCCATTGTGGTAGCCTGGTTGGTTGACTAAACAGAAATCCTCATTGGGTATTATCCAAATTTTGATTTATGGAACTATTGACTCCCAGTCCCGGATTAATATTCTGGACAACACTTACATTTGTAATACTTCTGGTAGTTTTGCGCAAATATGCGTGGCCGTCTGTATTAAGGGCATTAAAAGTGCGAGAAGAAACTATTTCTTTTGCGCTTGAAGATGCTAAGCATGCAAAGGAGGAAGTAGAGATGATGGAACAGAAAAGACGGAAAATTACTGAAGAGGCACGCAAGGAAAGAGATCTCATTTTGAAAGAAGCCCGCCAAATGAAAAGCGAAATTGTTGAGGAGGCTCAAAAAGCGGCACGTGAGGAAACGGGAAGAATGGTTGAAAAAGCCAGCAGGGACATCGAAAAGCAAAGGAAAGATGCTATGTTGGAAATTCGGGAAACCATTGGCCGTCTTTCTGTGGAGATTGCTGAAAAAATCCTGAAAGAAGAGCTTAGCGGCGATGAGAAGCAAAAGAAAGTAATCAACAAATATCTCAACGAGATGAATTTAAACTAATCCGGAATGAACAGAGGGCCCATTACAGTAAGATATGCTACTGCTCTTTTCGAGACCGGGAGGGAGAAGGGCGTATTGGATCGTTTCTTCAAGGATGCCGGACTTTTGACGGAACATTGTCTTAGTGTAAAGGATTTTTGTGTATTCCTGAATAATCCTGTCATTAAAGCCAGCCGAAAAAAAGAAGTGCTGAAAAAAGTGCTTGGTAATGAACAACACCCTTTGATGATAAGGTTTATTGAGATGGTGATCGACAAAAACCGGGAGTTCCTTCTTGCCGATATTATCCGTTATTTTAAAGACCTTTACAAAAAGCACAAAGATATACGGAGTGTTCAATTGATTACTGCTGTATCCTTTGATCAGGATTACCTGAACGATATCCGGAATTATCTGGAACAGGAATTTAAATCTCCCATTGAAATGGAGGTAAAAGTGAAACCAGAGATTATCGGAGGAATCGTTTTAGTGGTTGACGATAAGATTGTTGATAATAGTATTGCGCATCAGATCAGAATATTGAAGAAGAAAATTGTGAGTTAAAATAGAACCTGTATGGAACAAATTCGTCCATCGGAAGTTTCCGAATTATTGAAAAAAGAAATTGAAGGATTTCAATCAGCCACCGAACTGGAAGAAGTGGGCACTGTGTTGCAGGTCGGCGACGGAATTGCACGGGTATATGGGCTTTCCAATGCTCAGTCTAATGAGCTGGTAGAGTTCGACAATTGTATGGGGGTAGTGCTTAATCTCGAAGCTGATAGTGTGGGGGTGGTACTCTTTGGCGATTCCCATCTTGTGAGCGAAGGTGATGTGGTAAGACGTACAGGACGAATTGCTTCCATAAAAGTGGGGGAAAGCATGGTGGGCCGTGTGCTCAATACACTGGGCGAACCTATTGACGGTAAAGGTTCTCTGGGCAGCTCCCTGTATGAGATGCCGATAGAAAGAAAAGCGCCGGAGGTGATTTTTAGGCAGCCGGTGAAAGAACCATTGCAAACAGGACTGAAAGCCATTGACGCCATGACACCTATAGGTAGAGGTCAGAGGGAGTTAATTATTGGTGACCGTCAGACCGGAAAGACTGCCATCGCATTGGATACCATTCTTAATCAAAAGTCTTTTTATGAAGCCGGAAATCCGGTTTATTGTATTTATGTGGCCATTGGGCAGAAAGGGTCGACAGTTGCCCAGATTGTGAATACCCTTCAGAAACACGGAGCCATGGATTATACCATTGTGGTATCCGCCAGTGCTGCTGATCCTGCTGCAATGCAGTTCTATGCTCCGTTTGCCGGAACTGCTATAGGTGAATTTTTCCGTGATACCGGTCGGCATGCATTGATTATCTATGATGATCTTTCCAAGCAGTCGGTTTCCTATCGTGAAGTTTCTCTGCTATTGCGAAGGCCTCCGGGACGTGAGGCTTTCCCAGGCGATATCTTTTACCTTCACTCCAGATTGCTGGAGCGTGCTGCCAAGATCATTGAATCGGACAAAGTAGCCGCAAAAATGAATGACATCCCCGAGTCGATCAAAGGAATGGTTAAAGGTGGAGGAACCCTTACTGCTCTCCCTATTATTGAAACACAGGCAGGTGATGTTTCTGCATACATTCCCACCAACGTGATTTCTATTACTGACGGGCAGATATTTCTGGAGAACAATTTGTTTAATGCCGGTGTAAGACCGGCCATCAACGTGGGGATTTCTGTTTCACGGGTTGGGGGTAATGCTCAGATTAAACCCATGAAAAAGGTAGCCGGAACCCTGAAGCTGGATCAGGCCCAGTACCGGGAATTGGAAGCATTCTCAAAGTTTGGTTCCGATCTGGATCCCGCGACCATGGCTGTTTTGGACAAAGGAAGGAAAAATGTTGAGTTGCTGAAACAGGCACAATATCAGCCGGTACCTGTAGAGGAACAGGTTGCCATTATCTATTGTGGTACCCGGGGGCTGCTGAAAGATGTTCCGATGGACAAGGTCAAGGAGTTTGAACGTGAATTTATTGAAACTCTTGAGGTAAGACATAATGAGGTGCTGAAAGGTATTTTGGAAGGAAGGCTTGATGATGAGATAACCGGAAAAATTGAAAAAGTTGCACTTGATGTGGCCGCTCATTTTAATGTTGAAGAGGAAGAATAGACCTTAAATGGGAAACTTAAAAGACATTCGCACACGTATCGGTGCCATCAAAACCACCAGACAGGTAACCAGTGCCATGAAAATGGTCTCTGCGGCCCGACTTAAAAAGGCCCAGGATGATGTGGATCACATCCGGCCCTACAGTTCGCACCTGCTGGGAATCATTAATGATATGGTTTCGGCCCACGACGATGTGAAAATCAATTATACCACACCTGGCAAAGGTGATAAAGTGGTGTTGTGGGTTATTGCATCCAACCGGGGGCTTTGTGGTGGTTTTAATGCCAATGTTGTCAAAGCCGTTCAACAGTTGCTGAAAACCGAACTTAAAGAAGATTACCGGAGTGGGAATCTCGAAATAAGAGTGTTGGGCAAACAAGCCTGGAAAATGTTACGGGCCCGAAATATTATCCCCCATATTCGTGAAGAAGGCCAATTGGTGAATCCTTCTTTTGAGAAAATAGCCATGTTGGCCGAAGAGTTATTGTTTGAATATGATTTAGGGATTCTCAAAAGGTCTGTTGTAGTTTATAATGAATTTATTAATGCAGCCGTTCAGCAGGTGCAGGTTCAACAATTTTTGCCTATTGCAATTCCTGAAGTAAAGCGCGACAAGCCTATCTCGAAATATATCTTGGAACCTGACCGGCAAACTATTGTAAATGAATTGATGCCCAAGACATTAAGATCTTTATTCTACCAGGTAGTGTTGGAGTCTATTGCTTCTGAACATGGAGCCCGCATGACCTCTATGCATAAAGCCACGGACAATGCGACCGATTTGATCAAAGACCTTCAATTGTCCTACAACAAAGCCCGCCAGTCCGCCATTACCAACGAACTGATGGAAATAACCTCCGGGGCAGAAGCCTTAAAAAAATAAAAGGTCTGTTTATTATTTTAACAGCGCTGCTTTTTTCTTTAGTATTTCCATTCCGCGGGTGGCATTTTCATGAATTACCGCAATGTTGGGAGATGAGGTATATCCAGGGGAACCCGGATCAATGATAAATACCGGAATATCCTTCGGAGCAAAATCGATGAGTCCGGCAGCGGGATATACTGAAAGCGAGGTGCCTATTATCAGAAAGATGTCGGCTGTAGCCACGATATCAGCAGCTTCAGAAATGGCTTCCACTGGTTCACCAAACCAAACGATGTGTGGGCGCAACTGTGATCCTCTTTCACAAACATCTCCTTCTTTTAATTCCCAATGATCCATTTCATAGATTAATTCGGGGTCAATTGTACTTCGAACCTTTTTTAGTTCGCCGTGAAGATGCAATACGTTTTTGCTGCCTGCACGTTCATGAAGATCATCCACATTCTGGGTAATGATGCGGACATCAAAGTCATTCTCCATTTCGGCCAGCAGGTAGTGGGCTGAATTGGGTTTGCATTCAAAGAGTTGTTTTCGTCGCTGATTGTAGAAATCCAGTACCAGCTTGCGGTTGCTTTCCCATGCCTGTGGGGATGCAACTTCGGTGACATCATATTGTTCCCAGAGTCCGCCCATGTCACGAAATGTTTTGATGCCGCTTTCTGCGCTGATGCCCGATCCGGATAGTACGATTAGTTTTTTTCTCATGATGGCAATGGTAAAATGAAAAATTTAAAAATAAACCATATCCTCTGGAAAAGGAAATGATGGACAACTGATTTTTTATAACTTTGACAACCACATAAATATTTTTGCACGAATAAATCTACAGGGGGAGAATGATTGATAAGGGTACCATAGACAAGGTAATGGAAACAGCTCAGGGACAGATTACAGAAGTGGTCTCGGAGTTTGTTAATCTTAAAAGACGTGGGATAAATTATATCGGTCATTGTCCTTTTCATAATGAAAAAACCCCTTCTTTCATTGTCTCTCCCCACAAAGGTATATATAAATGCTTTGGTTGCGGAAAAGGTGGCAATGCGGTCAATTTCCTGATGGATCATGAACAGATTTCTTTTATCGAAGCCATCAAGATATTGGGCAAAAAATTTCATATCCATATAGAGGAAAAAGAGTTGACCCCCGAAGAGATGGCCCATCAAAACGATCGGGAAAGTATGCTCGTGGTTACCAATTTTGCGGCCGGCTATTTTTCGGACCGACTCCATAAATCGGATGAAGGTAAATCAGTGGGGTTAGGATACTTCAGAGAACGAAAATTCCGCGACGACATCATTCAGAAGTTTCAATTGGGTTATTCACCTGAGACCAAAGATGCTTTTACCAAAGAAGCACTTAGACAAGGGTATAAGCTCGGGTTTCTGGAAAAAACAGGGCTCACAATTGTACGGGAGGATTATAAAGCAGATCGTTTCCGGGGAAGAGTGATTTTTCCGATTCACAGCCTCGCAGGCAAGGTAATTGGCTTTGGAGGCCGGGTATTGCGTACCGATGCAAAAACAGCCAAATACCTTAATTCTCCTGAGTCGGAGATTTACCATAAAAGCCGCGTACTTTATGGTATGTATCAGGCGCGGCAGGAAATAGCCCGGCAGGATAAGTGTATTTTGGTTGAGGGTTATACCGATGTTTTATCATTCCATCAGGCCGGCATCAGTAATGTCGTGGCTTCTTCGGGTACGGCTTTGACACCCGATCAGATACGTCTCATCGCCCGTTTTTCAAAAAACCTTACCATTATTTTTGATGGTGATGCCGCCGGAATAAAAGCCTCTTTGCGGGGAATTGACCTGGTGCTGGAGGAAGGTCTCAATGTGAAGGTGCTATTACTGCCTGATGGAGAGGATCCCGACTCTTATGCCAAGAAACTGGGTGGAGAAGCGCTTCGCGAATACATCCAAAAGTATGAAACTGATTTTATTCGGTTTAAGACCGGGTTGTTGATGGAAGAATCGAAAGATGACCCCATAGGCAGAGCACGTTTGGTGCAGGATATTGTACGAACGATTTCGGTGATTCCCGATTCCATTACCCGTACGGAATATGTCAAAGATTGCAGCAGCCTGATGAAAGTGGAAGAGCAGGTGCTTTACATGGAAATTGGAAAACTTCGCAAAAAGCGACAAGAAGATGCTTCCAAAAGATCCAGCTACGACAGGCCTCCGGTTCAGGCTTCCGGTTCTGCAGCTGGTGCTCTGCGTCCAGGGACAGACCAGCTGGTTGCGAGGGCTGCATCATCCTCATCCAATCCTTTTGAAACAGAAGAGCGGGAGGTATTGCGCTTTTTGTTGAAATACGGGGATACATCCATGGGAGAGTTTGAGTTTGAAGAAGGAAACAGGGAAGTGACAGTGGGTGAGTATATCGTTAGTGAATTGCGCCAGGATGAACTGGAGAGTGTCAATCCTTTGTACAATAAAATGATGGAGCTGTATGAAGAGAATTTCCGGAAGGAGAATTTTTCATCCTCCGGGTTTTTTGTGTCCAGTTCCGATAGCCAAATCAGCAGTCTGGCGACGGATCTGATAGCACGTGAATATTCATTGAGCAGAATCCACAGTAAACTGGGTGTGGTTTCTACCGAGGAGGATATGCTGGATGATTTGGTTCCTAAAGTGGTGACTGAATTGAAGTGGAGAAAAGTTAAAGTTTTGCTGGAAGAAAAGCGCCAGCAACTCAAAAAAGCAGAGGAGGAAAAGAACCAGGAGAAATTTTTGGAGCTCCTGCAGGAATTGAATAATCTGCAACAGGCATTTATATATATATCAAAAGCATTGGGAAACAGGACGGTTGTTTGATGGTTTTCTATTTATAAAATTGTAATTCTGATTATGAGAACATTTACGCACGAGGATAAAACCTTTATTGAAGATGTGATTTCACAATGTGATATTTGCTTTGCTGCTGTCATTGATGAAAACGGGCTGCCCTATAGTGTGCCTATGAATTTTGGGTATTATGATGGTGTTTTTTACCTTCACAGTGCTCCTGAAGGTAGAATTGTCAGGGCCTTGGAAAAGAATAATCATATTTGTCTTACGTTTAATGTGGGGCAGGAGCTTGCTTTTCAGCATCCTAAAGTGGCCTGTAGTTACCGTATGAAAGCCAAGAGTGTGGTGGCAGAAGGAACAGTGTCTTTTGAGGAAGATCTGGAAATCAAGCGTCAGGCACTGGATCATATTATGAAGCAATACAGCGATAAGCATTTTGAATACAATGATCCTGCAGTGAAGAATGTAAAGATCTGGCGTATTGATGTAACGCATATTTCCTGTAAAGAGTTTGGTGCGCCACATGATGCCTATAAAAGATAAAAAATTAATCTGTTTCTCTGCCTGAATTTTTCAAGTTATGGTGTTAAACTACATCTGGATTGCCTTTTTTCTGATTGCCTTCGTGGTGGCCCTGATTAAGCTTATATTTTTTCAGGATTTGGAAGTGTTTTCTAACATCATGAATGCAACTTTCGATTATGCCAAAACAGGTTTTGAAATCTCTTTGGGGCTTACCGGAGTTTTAACATTGTGGCTGGGACTGATGCGAATTGGAGAAAAGGGTGGAATGGTAGCGGCCATGTCCAGAATTATCGGACCCTTTTTCAGACAGATTTTTCCTACACTTCCCAAAGATCACCCTGCTTACGGATCCATGATGATGAATATTGCTGCCAACATGCTTGGGTTGGATAATGCTGCAACTCCCATGGGGCTCAAGGCGATGAAAGAATTGCAGACGGCTAACGATAGAAAAGATACTGCCTCCAATGCCCAGATTATGTTTCTGGTGCTGAACACCTCCGGACTCACCATTATTCCAGTGTCCATTATGGTCTACAGGGCCGAAATGGGGGCTGCTAATCCTGCCGATATTTTCCTGCCCATCTTGCTGGCCACATTTTTTAGTACTATTGTGGGATTAATTGCTGTTGCTGTAGCCCAAAAAATTAATCTGCTCAATAGGGTAGTAATAGCTTATCTGGGAGGACTTGGACTTTTTGTGGGAGCTGTAATTTACGGACTTTCATTGCTCGACAGGGAACAAATCCGGATTGTTTCATTGCTAACGGCCAATATTATTCTTTTCTCTATTATTGTCACCTTCATCATTATGGCCGTAATTCGAAAAGTCAATGTCTACGAATCGTTTATCGAAGGGGCTAAAGACGGCTTTTTTATTGCTGTAAAAATTATTCCTTACCTGATTGCGATACTTGTTGGTATTGGTGTTTTTCGGGCTGCCGGGGCCATGGAAGTTCTCATTGATGGAATTGCATGGGGAATCAGTGCAGTAGGTCTTAATACTGATTTTGTGGGTGCTTTGCCCACCGCTCTGATGAAACCTCTTAGCGGCAGCGGAGCCAGGGGAATGATGGTGGATGCGATGAACCTTCACGGGGCCGACTCATTTGTGGGACGTATTGCCAGTACCGTTCAGGGGGCTACCGATACCACCTTCTATGTCATTGCAGTGTACTTTGGATCCGTAGGGATAAAGAAAACCCGGCACGCCGTAGTTTGTGGTCTTATTGCTGATTTTGCCGGTATCATTGCTGCAATCCTGTTGGGGTACCTCTTTTTTGGATAGAAGTGGTACGGAAAGGCTTACCTAAAGACAATTTCTCATAATTTGGTTCCCAACACTCCCAGATGATCGGTAAAATCTTCGGTGGTTTTGATATTGGAAAAGTCGGCATCCAACATTAAAGAGGTGATGGTGGCTTCATCCATCCTGTGTTCCAAAGGTGGACCCGATTCCGTTGCTTCAGCTTTTTTAGCCCAGTCGATAATCAATAACTTCCCATTGGGCTTGAGAACCCGTTTGATCTCTTTAAGCAGTAAATAGGGCTTCCTGAGTTCATGCAGCAGGTTGATCATCCAAACAACATCCATTGAGTCATCGGCGGTTGGAAGTTGGTTTTCGACCATTAAATGGGGCGTAATCTGACTGTATTCCGGCAGGTTGCTGCGCATCTCCTCTACCATGATGGGTTCAATATCAAAAGCATCAATTCTGGCTTTTGGAACCAGATTTCCCAAAGCGGCAGTGATAAAAGCGGTTCCTGCTCCGATATCCATAATGCTTAACGGGTGTTTATAGTCAATAAACTCCCATATCTTTTTAGGGTTTAGTTTTTCCAAACGATTGGGATCATTCAGCTTTTGTCGGAATTCAGGATTAAATTTTTTGTCTTCCATAAGTGTATTTTGGTGCTTCAACAGATTCTTAAAATTTTCCGGGAAATGATCCCGGTAAAAAATAAACAATTAAAGGGACATCATGTTTGAGCGGGTAGAGAATTATACACTTTACGTTCTCCACAAAAAAGTATATATTTAGTATCTGTTTAAAAATAGAATAAAAATTTTTCTAACACAGAGAAATAATTGAGTGGCTTATTTGAAATGAAACGAGTCTCGAAAATTCGGGACTCATTCCATCCGATCTTAATAATTATTTTTTATACGGATGAACAAAAAGTATGAGCTTCGACATTATGCGAATCCACCGATAAAGAGAAGACCCAGAGGTCAAAGAGAACAAAATTACAAAGCGATTTTTGGCTCCGTGTTCTCTGTGGTTACTCAATTGGTATGCTTACAATGTGTATAACATTATATGATTGAAAGACAGTATATGAGCACTATTATTTTATTCTCTGTGTAAAATTTAAACAGTTTCTTATAGTATTCTCACATTTACAAATTGTTGCACTATGGAAGAATCAAAAAAGGATAAAAGCAAAAAGAAAAAAAATGGTGCCTGGACCATTGGATGGGGTTGGATGATAACTGTACCAGCGCTTGCCTTTTTATCCTGGGCTACAAAAAAAGGGATAAAAGATGCACTTGAAGAGGAACACCCATCGCCGCTCAATTTGCTTAAAGAACGATATGTCAAAGGTGAAATCGACCGGAATGAATATGAAGAAAAACTCCGTGATATCATGTCTTCATGACTGTTTTTTCCCCGGAATAGTGAATCTGAATGCAGATCCTTTTCCGGGGCTGCTTTCCGCCCAAATATCTCCTCCATGATTTTGGACAAATTCTTTGCATAAGATTAGCCCCAGTCCCGTTCCTTTTTCGTTTTCCGTTCCCGGAGTAGAATAAGTCTCATTGATTTTAAAGAGCTTGCTGATCTTTTCCGGAGATATCCCGATTCCCGTATCAGAAACACTGATCTCAATAAACCCTTGCTTTTGGAGTGCATCGATGGTGATTTTGCCTCCCTTGTTGGTGAATTTTAGTGCATTGGATACCAGGTTTCGTAGTATGGTATTGATCATTGCTTTGTCTCCGTAAACCTGGATATCAGAAGCGACTGTTGAAAGGATTTCAATATTTTTTTGTCCTGGATTTTGTTGACCCAACAGGTTTTTTACCTGTTCAATGACTGGAAAAAGCACAAAGACTTCAGGATTGTATTTTATTCTTCCTGTTTGTGATCGTGCCCATTCCATCAGGTTCATTAGCAAATCCATCGCCATGTTTGCTGAATTATTGATGATTCCGGAAAAATTTTTAACTTTTTCTATATCCAGATTATTTGCTTTGTCTTTCAGGAGTTCACTAAAACCAAGGATTGCATTAAAGGGGCTCTTCAGGTCATGCGCTATAATCGAAAAAAACTTGTCTTTGGTTGCGTTAACTGTTTGTAGCTCTTCATTTTTTTGGGTTAGTGCATATTCTGCTTTTTTTCGTTCCGCAATTTCTACCCTGAGTCGTTCGGTAGCGCTTGCCAGTTCGCCGGCCTGGGTTTCAGCGGCCTCCCGGAGCCGGTTTTGTTGTAATTGTAAAGCATTATTGCGGAGTACTTTGATTTGCTTCTTGGCCATTAGTGAAATGAGCTCTTTACTTGTGGGCTGAAGATGTGTAAGATGCTCATGCATGGAAGAGTAAATTTTCTCCTCCATGATTTGTATTTTGGTTTTTGCCCCCCATCGAAAATAGGCGGCATAAGCCTGCTGGCGGTAGATAGCTGCAATTTGAGGCGCATTGTTTTTCTGCCAAAAGTCTGAAGCTTTTTCATTTGCTAAAGCTTCCCATTGAATAAAGTTTTTTTCCCGCGCTTCATGAATGGCCTTGTCGTAGTTCTTTGCAGCTTCTTCTATGTTACCGTCTATCCTGGCCAGTTCTGCCTTCGCCAGAGAAAGTTTATGGTCGTAATTGTCAGGAGCATATTTTGCCCAAGTTGTGAGTTGACTTATGATTTTTTTTAGTTCTGAATCCCATTTTGACTGTGATGATTCATCGACCTGGCGATAAAGTGCTGCCAGAATCACAAAACGTGAAAATACATATTCAGGCCAGGGAAGTAATCCCTGTGTTCCTACGGTGTAAATCATGGAATGCGTGGCATCCGATATCTTTAATGCTTCTGCATTGTTTCCCAAAAACATCAATGCTGATGATTTAAGAATGTTGTATATGCACTTCACTTGTATATTGTGATGCTTCTCTATTTGGTGAAGTATGTGCTCATCCTTCCAGTTGATTACTTTTTCAGGTGGAGTCTCTCCGGTTTTCAGAACACGGAAAATATTCAATCCTCCTTCTAATAGGTCAATGGCCCACTGGTTGTGGCGATTTTTGCTGAATTCCAGGGAATGCTCCGCTTCCTGGATAAGGAAAGGAATTTCTTCGCCCTGAAAATATTTGCAATACATATTGTGTCCAAATGCGTAAGCGGCATATTGAAGATTACCTCCGGAAAGACCTGCCTCGTAGGCATCAGTATAATCCTTTGAACTATGACTTAAATGGTGAAACCAATGGCGAATGGAGCTTCCGATCATTAAATGGAAAATACTCTGATCCGAAGGTTGCAGGTACCTCTTCTTCATCAGGGTAGTGGCGATGTCCCCAAATTTCCGGGCCACTTCAAAATCACTGTCTGTCCATGCCAGCAAGCCTCCAAAGGCGGTATGACTATAGCCTGCCTG
>DHQK01000168.1:24714-27026 GCA_002411085.1 Marinilabilia sp. UBA5340
GGTATGACTATAGCCTGCCTGCGGTATATTGCCATGCTTTATGATGAGGTTGACGACCTTGGGAACCAGCACACTCCAGAGTCGTTGATGTGACCTGTAGCAGGGTGGTCCCATGCTGATAAGAATCCGGGTGGCTGTAAGCATGAGGGGGTCTGTCATGTCGGGTATCTCGGACAGTGATGCCACCGTTTGTTTCCTTAGGGCGCTCCTTACCTTTTCAATTTCCTGTTTTCCTGCTTTTTCAAAATTATTTTGGGGTAGCGGAAGCCCCATAGCATTCAGGGCACTGTATCCTGCATCAATAGCCTCCGGATATCGGGCAGTGAGGGTATAGTAAACAATCAAATTATTGAGTACGCCTGCTTTTTCAATGGCTGTTTTGGCTTTTTCAATGGCAGTTTTAATGATTCTTTCGCCCTCATGCCGGTCGCCTTCTATAAACTCACATTCTGCCTTTTGTTTGAATAAATCCATCATGAGAGAATGACGTTTCTCCCAAAGTGAGGCAATAAATTCAGCGGAATGGAGAAACAAATCTGCGGCGCGGCAAAATTGCAATGCTGATTGATAAGCTGTCGCGGTATAGGCCTTTTTTGAAGCTCTTAAGTTTAACTGTATATACTTCAATTGCTCATCAGGTTGATCTACTAAATGTGCACCCGTGTTTATATTGTTCATTATTTCGAACAGTCGGTCATTTATTTGTTCCGTTTGAAGATTGGATAGAAAGAGTCTCCCAATGTTAAGTTTTTTGGCAGGTATTTCTTCCGGTTTTACCATCGAAAATGCAGCCTGCTGAACTTTATCATGCAGAAAGCGCAAAGAGAAAACTTTGTCTGAGTTCTGTTGTTCTTCCTTGTTTTCCCAACCTGTGAGCATTGTTTTGGCTGTTTGGGAAAGCATTACAGCTCTTATTTTATCCGCGGGCCAACCACTGATTATAGTTAAAGATTCTATGCTGAATTGGTTTCCCAGTGATGCGGCAAGAAAGAAGAGATCCTTTTCTTCCTGATTGAATTCTTCAAATTTTAGCGCGAAAAGGTCTACCACCCGGGTAGGAAGATTCGAAAGGGGTATTTCTGATTTCCATTGCCATTCATTGGTCTGGTTGTTGAACCATAAATGGCCTTTTTCCAGAAAAAAGTTAAGATAGCTTTTTACGAAAAACGGATTCCCTTTGGTTTTTTGATATAATAATGCCGCCAGGTCGTTCGCACGGGCAATTTTCGGAGTGAAAATATCATGAAGGATTTCTTTGATGTTGTGATCAGAGATATTGTATATGGGTATTTCTTCTACCTCAATTCCGTGGCTTTTTAACTCTTTGATGGCCCGGAAAAACGGATTTTTTGGTTTCATTTCATTGTTGCGGAAGGCCGCAATGAATACCACGTATCTCAAGGTCGTACCAAAAGCCAGTCTTCTCAGCAAATCGTTGGAAGCAGGATCTGACCATTGCCAGTCATCTATAAAGAAAACGACGGGATGCTCCGGCTGACAAATGGCTTTTAAAAAATCCTGGAATACCCCGATAAACCGGTATCTTGCTTCTTGCGGACTGATTTCACCTACAGGAGGTTGCGGTCCAATAAATCCTTCAAGTTCAGGAACGAAATCTACCAATATCTGCCCCAGGTTTCCTACAGCTTCTATGATGCGGTTACGTAGCTTTTGAGACTCATGTTCAGTCTTGTTTTCAAGATTCTTACAAAAACCTGTAATGGCCTGTCTTAAGGCGAAATATGGAATATTTTGTTGGTATTGTTCAAATTTTCCCTGAATAAAGAAGCCGTTTTTTTGATTTACAGATTCGCGAAGTTCTTCAACTAAGGCGGTCTTACCAGCTCCTGAATGCCCGGGAATCAGCATGATCCTGGCCGCTCCGCTGCTGACCAGTTCGTATGCATCCTGTAGCTGAGCGATTTCACGCTTTCTGCCATAAAGTTTTGTATGAAGGATTTTCTGATTCATTCCCGGAATTTTTATTGTTCTGAGTGGGGTTAAAGCAAAAGACCTTCCATTATAGAATGGTATACGGGACTGAACGGATTTTGGTTAATGTTTCTCTAATCAGGAAACAGACAGAAAAAGTAATAACAGGCTTTCTTTTACCTGCACCGGCGGGTTGAATTTTTAGGTTTTTCATCAGGGGCTGGGTACATTTATTTTACTAAATAAGGTCAGTGCAAGTTTCGAAATTTTTTGTTAAAAAACCAAGAGAAATATCATGATGCCAGGAAATTATGATATTAAAAGAACATAAGGTCATATACGGTGAATAGATTGTAAGAATTTATTATGGATCATCATAA
>DHQK01000168.1:27335-28784 GCA_002411085.1 Marinilabilia sp. UBA5340
AAAGACAAACCATTTCACTGGCAAGTATGACTCACTTTGAGGTCGATTCAAAAGTTAAAAACAGACCTGTAAATATTTGACTCACTTCGAGGTCATGTCTTTTTATTTAAAGTCAACAGAGCCTGAAAGGCTCCTGTGTTTATAGTTTTTCAGAAAACAGATAATATCGACGCTGAAGGTGTCGTATCCTTTAAATAATGGTAAAAATGAGTTTATTGAAGGAATGAAATAATAAAACAGGTATTGATATTTGTGATGAGCTTTTATTATTTGTATCGATTCCTGATAATGCTCTGAAATACAGTTGTGGGTGATTCAATGTTAACGCATTCTTAATGAAGAGGCTTTTTATTTAACGGTTAATTAAAAGGAGCTTAAAGTACAGACAAAAACAACGATGTTCATTTGCAATGTCTAAAACAAACGACAAAACAAAAACATGATCGCAATGAAAAATCGTTTTAAACTAATGAGTCTCCTTTTGGGACTGGGATTCTTTGTCTCCTTCACAGCTTGTGAAGATGATAACGAACCGGTGAATAATGACCCTACTGAAGAGGAATTGAGTGTTGTGGTAACCAACAACATCACAGGAAATACTACCTGGGTAAATGATAGTGTTTATATTTTGGGAGGACGCATTGCTGTGGAACCTGGCGCTACACTCACTATTGAGCCCGGAACAGTAATCAAAGGACAGCCCGGAACCGGAGCCAGTGCCAAAGCCTTACTGGTAGCTCGCGGAGGTAAAATTCATGCGGAAGGGACTGCTGACGAACCTATTATTTTTACTTCTACCGGTGATGATATTATGCCTGCCGACATTGCTGCTGGTAATTTTGCAAGTCCGAATATGCAACCCGATGTGAATGGTCTTTGGGGCGGTGTCTTGATTTTGGGAAGTGCACCTATTTCTGCTTCTAATGATGCCGGAGACGTTACTGAGATTAACATTGAAGGTATTCCATCTTCCGACCCTAATGGATTATATGGAGGGAATGATGTTGCCGACAATTCGGGAGTTTTCAAATATGTATCTATCCGTCATGGTGGAGCCGATATTGGAGATGGAAATGAGATAAATGGTCTTACACTAGGTGGTGTAGGTTCTGGTACAACCATAGAGAATATTGAAATTGTCTCCAATCAGGATGATGGAATTGAGTGGTTCGGTGGTTCTGTGAACGTGAAAAACGCTGTTGTCTGGAATGTAGGTGACGACGGAATGGATGCCGACCAGGCCTGGACTGGTACCCTTGATAACTTTATGGTCATTACCGTTAGTGGTCACAGTTTTGAGTTGGATGGCCCGGAGGGAAGTCTGACTAATGACGGTTATACTATGAAAAACGGTATCGTCATTGCCAACAGTGATAGTCGCACATCAGAAGATTTAATCAATACGGATGACAATACCAGTGTTGCTTTCGACAATATCTTCTTTACAGG
>DHQK01000087.1 GCA_002411085.1 Marinilabilia sp. UBA5340
TTGATAATTTGGTTTGTGCATTTCAGGTTTTGGGGTTCGGAGTTCCGGGTTCCGGGTTTGGTGTCAGAGAGCAATGGGATATGCGGTTAATGCAAGGGTGATCACGTTTAGGTTTTCTAAATTTTAACCTCAATCTCAGCCTCAGTCTGAACTTTAAATACCTTCCATGAAAAATATGTCATCAGTATTGTTATGTCTGCCAGACCATTGATTCTACTTTTTGTTGTCTATTATCTTCTGCCTGCAAACTACTGACTAATTCTCTAACCGCTAACCTCCAGTCTCTAAACTCTGTCTGCATTCATTCCTGAACACTGACATTTAAAATAGCTCCCGTTGCAGGATCCATTTTAACCCGGGTATTTGGGCTGTCAAGTAAGGATGGTGGCATGCTGTGCAGCGAACCGAACTGTCCGATCAAAATCTCCTTTTCGGTGAGTTGTTTGGTTCTGTCAATTACTTTTACCGTTGCTTTTCCGGGTTTGCAATAAATCATGCCTGTGCGAACTTTGGGATTTTGCTGAATGCCGGGGGAATCTGCGACTTCTTCATTAATGACTTCAATATAAACCGGAGTGCCTGTCATATCATCAATTTGAGTAAAGCCTTTTTGACCCGAAAACCGGAAAAGTACCTGATTGGCAGCTTCGTTTGTTTCGGGAACAAATGAAAATACTTGTTTTCGGGTTTCTGTTTGTCTTTTTCCTTTAAAAAGGGATAGGTATTGTTTTTCCATATTGTTTAATCCCTCAAGGATCCTTTGGTAAGATCCCTCATCGGGGGGGAGGTTTTTAACATCGCCTTCGAGCAGTCGGCGACGCGAATCCCTGATGTTGTATATTTCAGCGGCGACTTCCTCTGCAGTGGCTGCACTGGAAGTTTTTATAAGCTGTTCTTCTGTAAAGGGGATTTCATCAAAGCTAATTTCTTTTGATTGATCTGATGTCGTTTGTGTATTGGCTGTTTCCGGGGATGGACAGGAAACATTACCAGGTATGTTGAACCCTTGCAATATGCCATCAGGAGTGAGATTTAAAGCAGCCCCGGCAGGTGTTCCTTCTGCAGCGATAGTGTATATGCGGTTAGGATCCGGAATTCCGCTTGTATAAATTCTGGCTTCAACGATTTCCCAGTATTCATTGTCTTCTGTGATGATATCAGAAAGGTTAAGATATCGTTCTGAATAACGGTAGTAAGGGCCGCGTTTTTCAGTGATTTTGCGGGCAGTCACTTCTATGTTTACTACGGTTTTGGGTAGGTGATAAACCAGCCTGCCGGGAGGGATTGATAAAGTAGATTCTCCAAAATCAGCCTTTGAAATTGTCAAAGGAGCATTGCAGGCGGCCAGAAGCATAAGCACAATGATGAGGGCCAGATTTTCTGTTTTTCTCATGATTTAATTTTTCTGCTTAATTGTTATTGTGTTGGCCTGATCTGTTCATTTACCATTGCTGATAACCATTCATCGGTGAAACAGGCCGGAAATAATCAAATTCAAAGTTACTAAATAAATACAGGCTAAAGGCAATATTCCCTTTCCGGATTTCTTAAAATGAACGCATAGTTCTGTTTTTTATTCCGTTGCCTCTTTAAAAGCAGGTTGAAGATGTTCGATGATGTCAGAGGCGATGAGTCCTCTCATTCCGTTTTTAGCGGCCATGTCTCCCGCTAGTCCGTGGATGTATACAGCAGCACGTGCTGCGTCGAACGGGGCAATGCCCGAAGTCAGTAATCCCAGGATGATGCCTGTAAGGGTGTCTCCACTTCCGGCAGTTGCCATTCCCGGATTGCCGGTGGGGTTAAAACTTACTTTACCTTCGGACGAAATAACTGCGGTGTAAGCTCCTTTTAAGACCAGAATAATGTGATGTTTTTGTGCAAAATCAATGGCCTTTTGCAAGCGCGAATAATCATCTCCTGTAGCTCCTGCGAGACGTTCAAACTCTTTGGGGTGGGGGGTGAGGATTGTATTGGCGGGTAACTTTGATAACCATTCAGGGTTGGCTGCCAGAATATTTAAACCATCAGCATCGATGATCATTTTTTTATTTTTCGATTGGTCGAGAAGCTCGCATAGTGCTCTTTGGGTATTGACACGAGTTCCAATGCCGGGGCCAACGCCGATGGCTGAGAAGGCTGAAAGTTCTGGGTGTTCTGTAAACATCAGGTCGGAACGATCCACACTCATCATAGCTTCCGGGATGGCTGTCTGCAAAATGGAAACAGCACTGTGGGGAACGTGTGTGGTCAGAAGCCCGACTCCTGATCTTAGACAAGCTCGCGAGGCCAGAAGTGCGGCCCCGGTTTTTCCATAACTTCCCGCTATTAACAACGCATGCCCCATAGTACCTTTATGGGCAAAGTGATGCGGTGGAGATACCAGATTCTGTATTTCTTTCTTTTCTGTGATATTCCAAAGGGAGGGAGTCTGAGAAATTTTTTTGTGGCTCAGTCCAATGGGTAAAACCACGAGACGACCTGTTTGTTCCCGGTTTTCGGGAAAAAGAAATGCCAGCTTTGGCATCTGAAAGGTGAGAGTGTAAGTAGCTTTAATAATGTTTTCACGGTTATTCTCACTGTTGTCTTCACAAAAAAGTCCGGAAGGGATATCAATAGAAATGATATGTTTGAAAGACTTGTTGATGTATGTAACAATTTTGGCAGCCCTTTCGTTAAGTGGGCGGTTGAGGCCTGAGCCAAAAAGTCCGTCGATGGCTATGTTGTTCGTTTCGGAGGAGGGAAAATCCTCAACGGACAGGTCGGTGATGTCAACTCGCGGAATTTTTTTAAGCCTTTGCAGATTTGAAGTTGCATCGGGAGACAGATTCTGACCTTTGTAAAGAAAGATTTTAACCTTTCGTCCATTGGAGATAAGCATTCGTGCAATGGCCAGTGCATCACCTCCGTTGTTGCCGGGCCCGGCAAATACACTAAACCCTGAGTCGGAATAATGATCAGAAATCCAACGAAAAGCCATGGTTGCGGCTCTTTCCATCAAACACAAGGAATCAATTGGTTCATGTTGTATGGTGTAATTATCGGCTTCACTTGTTTGTTTCGATGTGAGAATTTTCATGGTAATATGAGAAATGACACGTTAAACTTAGGTTACAAAATGTATTTTTGTATTTGGTGAGGTGGCTGAAACCTCATTTGTCGGGTTAAATGCTTTGTTTCAGAGGAGGATATATCTGTTTTGTTTGTTGAATAAAATACAGAAACTCCAATGTTTTTTTGAAAATGACAAGCCAAAACACCAAATTGTTTCGTGAAAATTAATATTTTTCACCGTTCAAAGAGCTTTTGAATTATTGAAATCTGTTTCCAAAATGTAAGAAAAATTAGAGACAGAAAACAAAATAAACCTAAAAATTAAAACAGAAAAGAATGAACACACCATCACAAAAACATCCTCAGGGATTATGGGTGCTGTTTTTCACGGAAATGTGGGAACGGTTTAGTTACTATGGGATGCGTGCCCTTCTGGTACTGTATCTTACGTCAACTATTGTAAATGGTGGTTTCGCTTATGCCGAAAACCATGCGTTGGAAATTTATGGAATATTTACCGGTCTGGTATACCTGACTCCTATTATCGGGGGTATTTTGGCCGACCGCCTGATGGGACAGCGAAAGGCCATCATTATTGGGGGTATCATTATGGCTCTGGGACAAGCTGCGCTTGCCTACTCCGAGATAGTGGCGAGTTCCGGAGGTGCTGAGGTTGTGCAGGCATTACGTGAATACTGGCTTTTTATTGGTCTCGGCTTGTTGATTATCGGTAACGGATTTTTTAAACCCAACATTTCAACGATGGTAGGGCGTTTGTATGCTGATGGAGACCCACGTAAAGATTCAGCATTTACCATTTTCTACATGGGTATAAACCTGGGTGCTTTTCTGGCCCCACTTCTTGCAGGTTGGCTCGGAGAAAGTATTGGCTGGGCCTGGGGATTTGGTTCCGTATCAGTGGGCATGGTATTGGGTACTCTCTGGTTCTGGTTGCAGCAAGGTAAATTGGGAACCATTGGTTTTGGGCCGAAGCGCACCTTCGACACAGAAACTGCTAAGCTAAATGGTCGCGATTGGTTGGATATCCTTACTTGGTCAGTAGGAATTATCGCTTTTATCTACCTTTTTGTAAAGACCTGGTGGAATCTTCCCGAAGAAGCAACTACCTGGATTATACGAATAGTAGCCATCGTTTCTATTACTGCTATTGCTTACATTATCATTAAAAACACTACCGGAAAAACTGAGTGGAGTCGTATCGGAGCTATTTTGGTATTCTGTTTCTTCAACATCTTTTTCTGGTCAGGTTTTGAGCAAGCGGGAGGTACCTTTAACCTGTTTGCCCGTGACTTTACCGATCGTATGATTGGTAGTT
Source organism: Marinilabilia sp. UBA5340 (assembly GCA_002411085.1). GTDB lineage: Bacteria > Bacteroidota > Bacteroidia > Bacteroidales > Marinilabiliaceae > Marinilabilia. The sequence goes on from DHQK01000087.1 coordinate 4,388, forward strand.
TTGAGATCAAAGCCAGCTGGTTTCAGTCGGTTAATGCCATTATGATTGTGGGGCTGGCACCTGTATTCTCCATGTTGTGGGTCTGGCTCGGACGTCGCAATCCTAATACTCCGGTGAAGTTTGGACTTGGTCTGGCCTTGTTGTCACTTGGTTTTGTGGTGATGTATGCTGCCGATAGTCGTGCATCGATATCTAACCTTGTAAGTCCTATGTGGTTGGTGATGGTTTACCTGTTGCACACTATGGGGGAGCTTTGCCTCAGTCCTATTGGATTGAGTATGATCAGTAAACTCTCGCCCCCGAAGATCACCTCTTTGATGATGGGACTTTGGTTTGCTTCTACTGCCCTGGCCAACTATCTGGCAGGTGCGTTAAGGGGAATACTCGAAAATTATCTGCCCGATATGAATTTGTTCCTCTTCCTGGTGATTTCTTCCGGTTCGGCAGCATTGCTGTTGTTCCTTATTTCTCCATGGTTGAAAAAAATGATGAGGGGCATCGATTAAATAATTCTTGATTTTTGATATAGGAAAGCCCGGAGATCTGTGAATGCAGGTTTTCGGGCTTTTTTAGTGAGGGTTTCACTTGGTGTGAAGCCCTCAATTCGATAGGCGATTGTCTTTTTTGAATAGTTGGCTCGAAAAGTTCAAGTTTTTTAATAAATTTAAAGATTCTGTATTAAGAGTGTTAGACACGAAAAAGGATAAAAAAACAGAAGGCGAGAGCACCCGAAAGTGTCCCGCCTTAAATGTTTTCACAACGGAATAATCCTTATTGTGAATTGCTTCAAATTGTAACGCAATTTTACAATATTTTTAGTACATTTCCAATTTTGAGTAAAAAATTCTTCTCATAAACTTCATTCAAATATGAAAAAGGTATTAGGCCTGGATTTGGGAACCACCTCCATTGGTTGGGCATTGGTAAACGAAGCCGAAAACACAAACGAACAATCCAACATCATCAAACTGGGAGTCAGGGTTAACCCGCTTTCGGTTGATGAGCTTACCAATTTTGAAAAAGGGAAAAGCATAACCACAAATGCCGATAGAACCCTGAAGCGAAGCATGCGACGAAATCTGCAACGCTACAAGCTCAGAAGGGAACAACTTATTAAGGTTTTAAAAGAGCACAGAATCATTACCGATGATACGGTTCTTTCCGAAGAGGGTAACCGGACAACCTTTGAAACTTACCGCCTCCGAGCGAAATCCGCCAACGAAGAAGTCACTTTGGAAGAATTGGGCCGGGTTCTGCTCATGATCAACAAAAAGAGGGGTTATAAAAGCAGCCGAAAAGTCGATACACAGGAAGAAGGCCAGCTTATTGACGGCATGGCTGTAGCCAAAAAGCTATACAACGAAAACCTCACACCCGGGGAATACCTTCTTGCCCTCCACCAGGAAGGAAAGAAAATTTCCCCGGACTTTTACCGATCTGACCTTCAACAGGAATTAGACCGCATATGGGAAAAGCAAAAAACTTACTATCCCGAAATCCTTACCGAAGAGTTCAAACAACAAATCGAGGGAAAAGGAAAGACGAACACCGGTAAAATGCTTCTTGGAAAGCATGGGGTATATACGGCCGATAATAAGGGTGCCGAAAAGAAAATGCAAGCCTTGCAATGGCGAGTAAAGGCTCTTCAAGAGCAGCTGCCTATAGAAGAGATGGCCTATGTAATTGCAGATGTGAATGGCTCAATCTCCGGCTCCAGCGGATACCTGGGCGCCATCAGCGACCGAAGTAAAGAGCTCTATTTCAACAAGCAGACAGTTGGACAGTACTTAATGGAAAAGTTAGCCAATAACCCCCACGAAAGTCTGCGCAACAAAGTCTTCTATCGCCAGGATTACATGGACGAATTTGAGCAGATTTGGGAAACACAGGCCAAGTTTCACAAGCAACTTACCCCAGCGCTTAAGGACGAAATTCGAGACATAATCATATTTTACCAGCGCAGACTAAAAAGTCAAAAGGGCCTCATCAGTTTCTGCGAATTTGAAAGCAAAGAAATTGAAGTCACCATAGAGGGTAAAACCAAAAAGAAAATCATCGGTCAACGCGTCAGTCCCAAATCCTCTCCCATATTCCAGGAGTTTAAAATTTGGCAAACCCTTAACAACATAAAAGTTAAGAACAAGGAAGACGGCACAGAACGCTTCCTCGAGAAAGAGGAAATGGACAGACTAGCCCTGGAACTCAGCATTAAAAAGGAACTCAAAAGATTGTTCTGTTGCCTTCGA
>DHQK01000054.1:0-953 GCA_002411085.1 Marinilabilia sp. UBA5340
TATTTGGAAACATGATAACCCGATGAATTAACCCAAATGGAGAAATCCATTGAAGTCATATTTTTACCACTTGCTGAGAGAGTTGTGGGATCTGTTGAGCCCAAAGCCAGAAAGAAATTATTTCAGGGAATCCGAAAGACTAAAGAAAGGTTAAAAGGTGAATGGTTTTCAAAAATGAAGGGTAGCGATGGAGTTTTTGAATTTCGATTTGATGAGAACGGAAAATTTTACAGACTATTTGCGTTTTGGGATAATGAAGGAGAAATTGAAACTCTGATTGCGGGAACACATGGAATTGTTAAGAAAACGAATAAAACTCCAAAAGACGAAATTCGAAAGGCTGAACGAATCAAACGAGAATATTTTGAAGAAAAGAATCTGGAAGATAAGCGAAGTCGAAATAAAGGAAAATAGTGGTGCAATGGAAAAAAGAAAATATAAGACTTTAAGCCAACTCGAAGACAAATACATAGGGGTACATGGTATTCCGGAAAGAGAGCAATATGAATTTGAATTGAGTATGGAAATATTAGGTGAGAAGCTAAAACAAATTCGAAAAGAAAAAAATCTCACCCAGGAACAATTAGGAAAGTTAATTGGAGTACAGAAAGCGCAAATTTCAAAATTGGAAAGTGGTGCGAGCAGTGCGACAGTATCCACAATAACTAAGGTTTTTAAGGCTTTGAAGGCAAAGGTTAAATTCCAAATTGACATCGAAGAGGGAACGGATCTGGCCGTTCAATAGGATTAACCATTTTCTTGTCTGAAAATACAATCTGATAATGGGCAGGTTCTAATTTCATAGTGGGTGCATTCGGGTTCTGATATTTTGGCTTAGGTCGCTGGTCGAATTCTTTATAATTTCCTGGTTTTACTAAAATCGGAGGGTCGCTGAATTGGTTAACCCCTTGCGAAAGGCCTGTTTCCATTTAAAGTTTTATATATTTGTTGCT
>DHQK01000054.1:1150-3108 GCA_002411085.1 Marinilabilia sp. UBA5340
GATGCACATCTGGGAACGATCAGCAGCAAAGCCAATCAACTCTATGCTTATCTGAAAACTATTCAGCCCGAAACATTGGTGTTGAATGGCGATATTATCGACTTTTGGCGTTTTTCAAAACGTTACTTTCCTGCTTCTCATCTACGGGTGATTCGTTATTTGTTTAAAATGGCGGAGCGGGGTACCAAGATTGTGTTTATTCCCGGAAACCACGATGAGGTCGGGCGTAGGTTTACCGGAGTGGATTTTGGTCATCTTCGTATTGACAACAAGGTGGTTCTGTCATTGGATGGGAAATCATCCTGGATTTTTCACGGGGATGTTTTTGATGTAGTGATGCATCATTCCAAGTGGCTGGCAAAAATGGGAGCTGCGGGTTACGGTATTTTGGCCGGCATCAACCGAATGGTCAATTCTGTTCTGCGCTTCTTTGGGCGAAACCCGATTTCTTTGGCTGCGAAAATAAAAGACAAGGTGAAAGGTGGAACCAAAGAGCCGGTTACCAAGTTCGAAGCGATGGTTGCCCGTCTGGGAATCCGTAAGCGTTATCATTATGTGATTTGCGGGCATATTCACCGTCCGGCGAAGAAACGTATTAAATCCCCTTCAGGTGCCATCACTTATTTGAATTCAGGCGATTGGGTGGATCACATGACTTCGCTGGAATACGAAAACGAAGACTGGCACCTGAAACATTGGGATCCTTCAGTTGAGAGTTCTTTGGAGGATTCTGTTGAGGAACAAATACTCTCCGAAACTATTGAAGATGTTTTTAATCGCGCTTTTAAAGAAATATTGAAAAGCTGAGACTTTAGTTTCGGCCAGTTTGTCGAGTTCATCATCTAATAAAAAAGAATGAAAAAAATCCGTTTTTGTCTTTTGGGGTTTCTCTTATTGGTTGTTGGTTGTGATAGAGAAAATACCGGCTGGTTTTTAATTCAACAGATTGATTCCGGAACTTATGTAATTTCCGAACCACAGAGTAGTCAGGGGAATTCTGTTTTTTTGATAACGGGCGAGAAGGAAGCTATTCTTTTTGATTCAGGATCAGGAGAAAATAAATATGAGAGTATCTTCCATATAGTGGACTCATTAACCGATGTCCCTGTGACATTGCTATTATCTCACTTTCATTTTGACCATATTGGGAATGTGTCTGGTTTTGATCGAATCGCGATTCCGGACCTTCTGGATTTAAGAATTAGAATTTCGGATAAAAATCTATTAAAACTGACAAAAGAAGAGGTTCTTACTACTGATTCGGTAGTTTTAGAAATATCCAGGATACTTCCGGTCGGGGAAGATATTGATGTTGGAAACCGGAAGCTTAGAATTATCCATACTCCCGGACATTCCAGGGAATCAATCTCTGTCATTGATAGCATCAACGGGTATGTTTTTACAGGAGATTTAGTTTATAATGGATTGCTGCTTATTGATGATTGTCAGGAGTTTATCAGTAGCTTGAACAATGTTGTAGCGCAAACTGAATCGAATTTCAAGGTATTTGGTTCACATGGAAAGCCGGAAGTTGAGTACGGACATCTTTTAGCCACAAAAAATGCAATGGCGTTGTTCTCTGAAGGTGATTATTCCGAAGATTCGGTCGATGAAATTAATTTTTTTGGTTCTAAGAAGAGACTGTTCCGGATAAATGATATCTCATTTGTTGTGGGTTATTCTGATGCTTTTCTGGATGAGTACTGACAGGTTTTTGCAAGTACAAAGATTTGCCCTGTTGTCCGAAGAATCTAATTTTAGAATCGGACACAAAATAAAGAGAGAGTGAGACAACCTGATACCCTGTGTTGTTGTTCTCTGGATTTCAGCCTGTTTTTGCATTTCCTGTTTTGTGCAAAAGGTAGACTAGAGATATTTCAGTAATCCTGGCATTAATTTTTTTCATGCAATATTAGCATTGGATGATGCGGATGTTTTACCATTTTTTGGATGATATG
>DHQK01000054.1:3299-3860 GCA_002411085.1 Marinilabilia sp. UBA5340
GCGGATGTTTTACCATTTTTTGAATGATATGGGGATTAAAAATGCGTTGGAAAAAACTGTGATGATGCCTGACCAATGTGAGAAGTGTGGCTCCATTATCATCCATGAACTTCAGGATGCTTTTGCAAAGATCCCCATCTTTGTCAATAAATTGGAAGTTTAATTTGATTCCGGGGAAATAAGAAGCAATTTTTTCTTCAGCCTCAATGCGGTTAATGTATTCTTCTTCTAAGACGTTGAGGAATAGAAGCTCACTGTTGTAAGCTTCTACCAGGTGTGTCAAAGGATCCGCCATTTTGGATATATCCACATCTTTAAGATCTGTGGCAAATACTATTTTTTCCGGAGGAGAAAAACGTGCTTTCCGGGGCACCACCAGCATTGGGAAAAGTACATTTTTGATGATTTCCAGCGCATTGCTTCCAAGCAGGAAATGTTCCAGGGCGCTCTCGCCTTTACAGCCAAGAACAATTAGTTCTGGTTCATAATCATTGATTTCTTTTTTAATGACCTCTGTCATGGCTCCAAATCTGGAGGCCAGTTCTATGCGTGCATTAGGGA
>DHQK01000094.1 GCA_002411085.1 Marinilabilia sp. UBA5340
CAGACACAGGAAATAACAGAACCCGGCGATTACTGGGTAGAGATATTTGACGGTTGCTTCTACCTGCGTGATACTATCCATGTGGATTATTATCCGACACCTGAAATAACCAGGCTCGACACGTTCTACTATGCGCAGGTGTCCATATTCGCAGAAAATGGAACACAACCCTATCAGTTTGCACTGGACGATGAAGACCGTTTACAGGAAAACAACACCTTTAAAGAAGTTGAAAACGGAGAACATACGGCTTATGTGGAAGATGATAACGGATGCGTGGCATACACCATCTTTACACTCAATGCCACTTATGACATCGATGTTCCCAACTTCTTCACGCCCAACAACGATGGCTTTAACGACACCTGGCAGGTGGAAGGACTGGACAGGCTTCCGGATTCTGAGATTTCCATCTTTGACAGGTATGGAAAGCTGCTGCGAAAATTCAAGGCCTCCGAATCCATCTCCTGGGATGGAGAATACCAAAACAAACCCGTTCCGTCGGACGATTACTGGTATGTAATCCACCTGGAACCCATTGATAAAATCATTAAAGGAAATGTTACTATTAAAAGATAAATCATAAAACTTCCGAAGGCTGGTTCACCCTATCCGGCCTTCGGAAATAAAACCCCAAGTACCCCAAAACACTGGTTTAATGAGAAAACTAATCCTATCACTCAGCCTTTTGCTTTTAACCCTCAATGCCTTTAGCCAAAAATATTTCATCACCAACCAATATGCTTATGATTTATTTCTGGTAAACCCTGCCGATGCCGGGAACAACAGCAATTGTATTACATTCAACGGTTTTTATCAAAAGCAATGGTTTGGGGTGGATCTGGCTCCCACCACCCAGTTATTTGCTTTTCAGGCACCGTTGATGGAAAATCTGGGATCGGGAACCTACGTTTTCAATGACCGTAACGGAAACTACAAACGCATGGGGCTTCAACAGTCGTTCTCTGTAGAAGTCAAACTGCGCGAAAACAGACACGGTTTCACTTCACTGCATTTTGGCCTTTCAGGCATCATAGATCACGCCGCTATCGATTACGGAAATTTCACAGACGGTGCAGCCCTCGACCCCATTATTGCGGGCTCCAGTGAGAGTGGCACCGGATTCAATGCCAACACCGGCCTCATGCTACAGGTCAACAATTACCATGTAGGAATGGCGGTTTCTAATTTACTTTCACAAAACAACCCCATGTACAAGTCGGAATGGGAACCACAAACAGGCCCTACAATCCATGCCCATGCCGGAACCTCATGGAAAATCCCCGATCGGGAAATTTATGTGGAACCCCTGTTCTACTATCGCAGAGATCAAAATACTGACAGCCGTTTTGACGCCAATGTAAAACTGTATATGCCGAGCCTGGATCCCAATTTTGCTTTCTGGGGTATTCTGGCCTATCGCCGCTCGATGGATGAACAGCTGGGACGCGACCTGGGGATGGCCACTACTGTTGGCATAGATTATCGTAGTTTTTCATTTGGTGTAGAACACCAATTGGGGCTCACCTCAGCCCAAAAGCAATTTGGAAGCGCCTTTGTGTTAGTGGCAGGATATAGAATATGTTCTGACAAAAGCAAGCGAGCCATGCCCTGTACTCAAAAGGACGCCATCATAAAAGCCGCCCAGAGGGACAGCAACAGAGGACTTAAAGGGATCAAGAAGGCTACTTCAAAGTAAGATTAGCCCCTTTTACCCGGATGTATTTACATTTTCTCAGGAAAAAATGTAAGTTTGTTCTTGTTTGTTCGTTATTAGGACAGACAAGAACGAAATTTGCACTATTTTTTAATGAAGAGTATTTACAGATATATCACTATAATCCTTTCATTGGTCTCATCCCACCTGAATGCAGAAGCTCTCACTTCTCGTTCCACAACTATTCCTGTTTCACAAAACGACGGAATCAGCGTTTCTGCCAATAACGACCTGATTTCCATGGAGGAAAACTCCACATGGATTACCAATGTTACCAACAATGATTATGGCTTGCAAAACGGAATCAGCAACCTCATCATTATATCAGCTCCCCAACATGGCTTTGCAAAAGTGCTGGAAGACAAAACCATTTCTTATACCCCCGATGAAAGCTTTACCGGAATCGATCAACTGACCTATCGTGTATGCAACACCCAGGGTAATTGCGATGAAGCAGAGGTAAATATTGTAGTTGCAGACGTTGATTACACCCCGGAGCTTTTTAATGACACAGTTGTTTATTATACCGATAGCAGTTCGGTATTTAAGGTACTGATTAACGATCAGAATTTATTCGACAAGCCTCTGAACATGAGTATTGTTCAGGATCTAAACTTAGGGTATGCTGAAATCACAGACCAGTTGAGTATTAAGCTCACCTTTACAAGTTATCTTTACACCACAGACTCATTGATCTACCAGGTTTGCGACAATGAAGGAGATTGTGCGGAGGCTATACTTTTTGTGAAACCACCCCGTGAGATTGATCAGCCTTACCTAGTACCTGAAGCCTTTTCCCCCAATGGCGATGGATTCAATGACACTTTCTGGATACCACAATACGACTATTATCAAAATCTCTCTATCATTGTATTTAATCGCAACGGCATAAAAGTCTTTGAAACGCCAAATTACGAAAACAACTGGGACGGATATGCCAACACCGGATCATTAAAAGGGAAATTGGTTCCCAAAGGAATCTATTTCTATGTGCTAACGGTAACAGGAAGTTCGGAAGTAAAAAAAGGAAGTGTATATATCAGCCATTGAGCTATAGCAGAAGAATTAGTGAATGATGAAAAAAGCGCGCTGTTTTATTTTACTCATATTGTTGCTCTGGCAAGGCCACTCTGCAGGACTCTTGTCGCAGCAAAATGCGCTAATCACTCAATATATGGACAATCCACTTTTGCTGAATCCTGCTTTTGCCGGCAACCGCAATTCCATGGCAGTGGATGTCTATTCCCGTCAGCAATGGATTGGTATTGATGGAGCCCCTGCTTCCTACTATGCCGGGTTTCACGCTCCCCTCAATCATTCCACCGCATCGTTGGGAACTACCATTCTCAGCGAACATACCGGGCCATTAGTATACAACAAACTATCGTTTGACTATGCCTATATGCTGCGAACCTCCCGCCGTTCATTCCTTTCCCTGGGACTACGCATTGGAGCTGACCATTTGAATCTTAACGTGAACCGGCTATCTGTGATAGACTTCAACGACCCTGAATTATCCTCAGGGATAGAAAATGAATTTCGCCCCTCTTTTGGTGCAGGACTGGTATTTTTCAAACCCTCTTATTACCTGTCCATTTCACTTCCACACTATTCGCTGGCATCGGTACCATGGGCCTCGGAAACGGCATCCGAATTCAACACCCGGTACAACTTACTTTTCACAGGTGGTTACCATTTTAATATCACCCGCGATTTAAACATCAAACTCTCCGGACTACATCGCATGGTTCCGGATGAAATCTCCACCACCGACATCAGTCTGATAGTCCGGCACAGCGAAGGTTTTGAAGCTGGAGTCACACACAGACTTCAACAGGCATTCGGCCTTTTACTTGGCATGCAGATAACAGAGGAAATAGGCGTAATGTACTCTTATGAGATCCCCACCTCCATGGATCCGATAGTTAAAAGAGGCTGCCACGAAATCTCCATCTCCTTCGATTTCACCCGTAATATCATCCCCAACCGAAACAGGCGCTTCCTTCATCGCAAGAAAAAAGAGAAAGAACAAGACGAAGAAATGAACTCGATCCGTTACTTCTAATTGGTCTTATACATAAAAACAAGTACAGCTCTTTTTAAAGATCAGACGAACTTGATATTGATTAAATTTTGATGTAATATGCTTTCAGAAAACACTTATTATGTCAGAAGAAATGAAAGCATGGCCCGGAAAACCCTATCCATTGGGAGCTATTTTCGATGGAACAGGGGTCAATTTTGCACTTTTCTCAGATAATGCCCATGGTGTGGAACTTTGCCTGTTTGATGACAATAACAAAGAGACCCGCATTAAAGTAACCGAACGCACACACAACCACTGGCACATCTACCTGCCTGGTATTAAACCAGGGCAAAAATATGGTTATCGTGTCCATGGCCCTTACGCCCCCGGGGAAGGGTCGCGGTTCAATGCAAACAAACTACTGGTGGATCCCTATGCCAAAGCATTGGATGGCACCATCCAATGGAATGAAGCACTTTACGGATACCAGTTTGGATCTGAAGAAGAAGATCTTTCCTTCAACGATGCTGACAGTGCTCCTTACCTTCCCAAGTGTGTGGTGATTGACGATACTTTTGACTGGAATGGGGACAGACGCTTGGATATTCCCCAACATGAATCCATTATTTATGAGATGCATGTAAAAGGATTCTCCAAATTATCCAAAAAAATACCTGAGAATCTGCAAGGAACATACGCCGGCCTGGCGCACCCCAAAAGCATTGAATACCTGAAAAAACTTGGCGTCAATGCCATTGAGCTTATGCCGGTTCACCAGTTTGTCTCCGATCATCGATTACAGGAAATGGGATTGAACAACTACTGGGGATACAATACCATTGGTTTTTTTGCTCCTGATGTACGCTATTCCTCGTCGGGAAATAATGGAAATCAGGTCATCGAATTTAAACAAATGGTGAAAGACCTCCACAAAGCAGGAATGGAGGTAATTCTGGATGTAGTTTACAACCATACAGCCGAAGGCAATAAGATGGGCCCCACGCTCAGCTTCCGGGGCATTGACAACCAGGCCTATTACCGTCTTGCCGAAGAAGATCTCCGGTTTTACGTGGATTACACCGGAACAGGAAACACTCTCAACACCGTTCATCCTACCATCTTGCGTCTCATCATGGACAGTCTCCGGTATTGGGTCACCGAAATGCATGTGGATGGATTTCGATTTGATCTGGCACCGGTCCTTGCCCGCGAATTTGACGATGTGGATAAATGGGGCTCCTTTTTCGATGTATTACACCAGGATCCGGTGCTATCGCAGGTCAAACTTATTGCTGAACCCTGGGACCTGGGAGAAGACGGGTTTCAGGTTGGAAACTTTCCAGCAGGCTGGATGGAGTGGAATGCCAAATACCGCGACTGTATGCGAGAGTTCTGGAAAGGTGATGATGAAATGCTACCGGAATTTGCCAATCGCCTCACCGGTAGTTCCGACCTCTACTTCGACAACTGGCGTACACCAACGGCCAGCATTAACTTTATCACTGCCCACGACGGATTTACAATGCTGGATCTGGTGTCTTACAACGAGAAGCACAACGATGCCAACGGGGAGGAGAACAAAGACGGAGAGGATCACAACCGGTCCTGGAATCACGGGGTGGAAGGGCCTACAGACGATGAAAGCATCAATCAACTAAGAAAACAGCAAGTCCGCAATTTCCTGGCCACCCTCTTTCTCTCTCAGGGCGT
>DHQK01000015.1:0-6417 GCA_002411085.1 Marinilabilia sp. UBA5340
AAATTCAGAATGTCTTTTACCAAAAATCGCTCAGAAAACTGTTTTCGGACTTTATCTGTACCACAAACTTTATCGAACATATTCAGTCTGGCGTGATCACACATCTCAAAAATATTTTTTTCGGGATGCAATTTGTGAAGTTCCTGCAATACATAAAACTGTATTAATGAGAGGGGGGCTTTCTCCGGTTCCGTCAGGTGAACCTGAACCCCTTCAATATTCTGCCCGCTAAAAGTACTGTAATAAGGTTTATAGTGAACCGGACGAAACATGACTCCCGGGATATTTAATTCCTGCAGGCTGTCGGCAAGCCGGGAGCCGTCAATCCAGTCGGCGCCAAATAGTTGAAACGGTAGTGTGTAGCCTACGCCGATATTCAACACATACAGCTCACCTGCAATTCCTGATACCGGATAATAGAATGGAGTGTGTGCATGGGGAATATGTGGCGAAGAAGGAATCCATGGTAAGCCGGTTGCTTCGAAATCCATTTCACGCTTCCAGCCATTCATCTTGATGATGCTAAGACGGCACTTTGCTTTATTGGCCAGGAGTCCGTTGTCATTCAGAAATTGTGCCAGTTCCCCCACAGTGAGTCCATGTACATAAGGGATGGGGTACTGGCTGACAAATGATGTGTATTCCGGTTCCACAATTGGCCCTTCAAATTTATTTCCGCCAAGAGGATTGGGGCGATCCAGCACCATGAACTCAATGTCGTTTTCGGCAGCTGCCTCCATGGCCAGTCCCAGTGTGCTGATAAAGGTGTAGGAACGGGAGCCGATGTCCTGGATGTCGTAAACCAGAATGTCTATGCCTTTCAGCATTTCGGGTGTGGGTTTCCGCGTTTTTCCGTACAAGCTGTAAACCGGTAATCCGGTAATCGCATCGGTGTTTGAATCCACTTTTTCTCCGGCGGCAATATTGCCCCGAACTCCATGCTCCGGGCCAAAGAGTGCCACCAGATTCACTTCAGGTGCTTCAAACAGGATGTCAACAGTTGATCTTAGCTGAGCATCTATGCCGGTGGGATTGGTAATGAGTCCCACTTTTTTATGTTTCAATGCTTCGAAGCCGGTTTTGCGCAGCACTTCAATGCCTGTTTCCACTTGTGCTGTCAAGTGGGATGAAAGGATGATAATTAAGATGAGTATGGCAGATTTCTTCATGGTCAATGCAATAGAAAAAGCTTCAGACCACAAAAGAAGAAATAATTTGGATATCCTCAAACTTAACAGTTTAATAAAGAGCCTGAATATAGAAGCGCAATGGCGCAATGTGTTTATTATTAAAAGCTTGTAGTGGTTTTCTGTCACTGCACAAGAAACTACTTAGTTGTCGTTTTACGAGATGTATAGACGTTATGCAAATAAGTAGGGGTGTTGTAAGAAGATGAAGGTAAACACTTTTTGTACCATGGGGTATTTCAATCTGTGAATGAAACCGGTTGCTATTAGCTAAGAGCTAATTATTCCTGTGACAAGCATTGTAGTCCTTTACCATTGTACGTAAATATTCAATATCAGACTGATGTGCCATGGTGTTGGTCTTTTTCTCAATGGCTTCCCGGGTATTGGTCAATAGCTGCATATACGTATCCGGCCGATTGTGGCTGGTAGTGGTATGGATAACTTCCTGAATGAGCTGAACGTCCTGATCTGAGAGCGTCTCTGCCTCTGGATAACGTGGCTCGTATTGATCTTCCACCTCTGCCCAGAGTGTTTGCTGAAAGGTATGTTTTCGGGAGGTCTTCAATATCGTTGTGCCGGCAGCTATATCTCCCAACCGTTGGCCTTTGCCGTTGACGATAATGAAAATAGTTGCTATAGCCCCTGATGAAATCGTGACGTCGGCAAGTCGGAAGATCCACCGGACAAAACAACTGCCTGCGGTAAGTTGTGTCCCGTCTGCTTTGAAAACGCGGATATTCATCATTCGTTTTCCGGGTGACTGGCCGTGAAAAAAAACTTCAAAAAGAAAATGATAAAACAAAATGGGAAAAAGGAAGATGAATGTAAGTATTCCGTCATCTATGCCAAGCCATACGACAATGGTGAGTACAACGGCCAGGGCATAAACACCCATGATGATAAGATCCAGCAGGTATGCCAGAATTCGGTCAGCAACGCTGGCAACCGGAAATTCCAGTGATACATTTTGTGTGGTGTCTAATTGAATTGTTTCCATGTGGAAAACGGGCAAAGTTGGTTTTACAAAACACAAAGATAATAATTTTTCGGGGCATGGTTCCAATTTTACTTCCGTTTGGTTATCAGTTGTTTTTAAAGACAGCGGAGGCGCTTCGTTGGTTGACCATGCTTATTTGTTGATCAAAAAGCCGTTGAGAATAAGCCATTACTTCTGATTTTTTAGTTATTTTGGTCGGGATTTAAACTATTAACCTGCGTGAGAGAAGTAACCTTTATAAACCGAAACCGAAACCGCTGGCAGGATTTTGAGCAAAAAATTAATGATCCCCGGCGGATGCAACCCGATGAACTGGCTGATCACTACATTCAGTTGACGGATGATCTTTCCTATGCCCGTACGTTTTATTCTCAGTCGTCGGTGGTGCAATATCTCAATACGCTTAGCAGTAAAGCTTATCACCTTATTTATCAAAATAAGCGGGAGAAATCTACCCGGCTCCAGACTTTTTGGACTAAAGAGTTGCCTCGCGATTTATACAAAGCAAAACGCAGTTTTTTGCTTTCACTGGTAATATTTTTGGTTTCTATGCTGATAGGGGTGGCATCGGCAATGCAGAATGATGACTTTGCCCGTCTGGTGCTGGGGGATCAGTATGTGAATATGACTTTGGACAATATTGAAAAGGGGGATCCGCTGGCCGTTTATGGGAACATAGGAGAAGTTCCAATGTTTTTGATGATCACCGGGAATAATCTGATGGTGTCGTTTGTGGTCTTTCTCTTTGGTTTGCTTACGCCGTTGGGTACAGCTTTTCATCTTTTCCGGAATGGATTGATGGTGGGGGTTTTTCAGACTTTTTTTTATAAAAACTCGCTACTTACTGTTTCTTCTCTGGGGATTTATTTGCATGGCACCCTGGAGCTGTCGGCCATTGTGTTGGCGGGAGGGGCAGGCATCATTCTCGGACGTGGGATGCTGTTTCCCGGTACCCTGCCGCGTAAAACGGCATTTGTGAAAGGGATAAAAAGTGGAACCAAAATTATGTTGGGACTAGTGCCCTTTTTTATTATTGCAGGATTTATTGAAAGTTTTGTGACCCGTTATTACAACCAGATGTCCCTTACGGTCAATTTGCTGATTATTGTTGTATCACTGACCATGATTCTGGGCTATTTTGTATTTTATCCAATCTATATTCATAAGCGTTTAACCCAAAAACAATTAAAAGATGAACAAACCTGAAATTGAATTATTGAAATATCGGGATTTTACAGATGTGTTTAATGCTTCCTTTGCCTTTATTTCCCAGGAGTTTAAGAGGTTTGGAATGGCAATGTTAATGTATGCAGGTATTCCTGTGTTGCTGGCTATCATAATGAGTGTCTTTTATGCCCGGGATACGATGTCTACGGTTTTTGAAGTTTTAAACGGGGTTAGTAATATGGGGCCTAGTCCTTCTCTGATCATCCTGGCTATCCTGTTGAGTTTTGTTGCCCAGATTTTTATTTACGGCTTGGTGCCTGCTTATCTTGGTGAGTATGAAGAGAAAGGGCGAAGCGGATTTACCATTGCTGATGTTTGGAGTAGGTTTGTAAGGCATCTGGGAGCCATTATTGGTTACAGTATGCTTTCCGGTATTATGATATCCATCGGTTTTATGTTTCTTATTTTTCCCGGGATTTACCTGATGGTGCCCCTTTCTTTTATATTGTATGTAAAGATTATTGAAAACAAGGATTTTAGTGATACATTCTCACGTTGTTTCCAATTGGTAAAAAACCGTTGGTGGTCAACTTTTGGGATTCTTATTTTGGCTTATATTATTGTGGCCATTGTAAACTGGTTATTTTCGGTACCTTCTTTGATTGTGGGAGGTGTGCAGGGATATCTAATTGCTTCCGGAGCTCAGGAATCTCTTGATGGTAATTCTCTGGCTATGATCCTTTCTACTGTTTTCTCCGGATTGGGACAATATATTTTGCAACCGGTACTCTTTATTATTATTGGTTTTCAGTATTATACTTTACGGGAACAAAAAGATCGCTCCAGTCTGATGGACAGAATATCATCCATAACCAGCGAAGATTAATGATACGATTTCTACTGCTTTTTATTTCTTGTATTGTTGTGCAGGCCATTCCACTTAAAGGACAGGAGGTGGTGGACTCTGCATCTTTAGCTCAGGTAGAAGCCTGGGATGAAGGGGGTGTTGATTATCGTCAGCCTCCCGTTGAGCAAATTGAGCAGTGGAAAAACAGCCCAAGGTATGTCTATGACAGGGATGCAGGCCCCGGATTCTGGAATTTTATTTTTGCACGTGTTTTAAACTGGTTAGGATCTTTTATGGGTGAGCGTCCGTGGTCGTTTTATGTCCTATTGGTTATTGGCGGATTGCTGGTGCTCTTCCTGTTATTGAGGCTCCTGGATGTTCCCGTGGCGGGATTGTTTGTGATGTCTCGTCACAAGGGGGAATCTCAACTTCGGTTTGTGGATGAAGCACACGAATATCCCACTGCCAAACTCAAGGAAATGCTCGTCATGTTTCGCAATAACGGGGCCTGGCGGGAGGCTTTGCGGATGATGTTTCTGATTTATCTGAGGGAGCTGGAAGCCCGGGGGGAGATTACCATCAAACCTTTCAAAACCAATCAAGAGTATTATCGGGAAATTCAGGATTCTCAAATTAAAGAGACTTTCCGAAAACGAAAAAGGCTGTTTGATATCGTTTGGTATGGTCATGTGGAGCTTAATGGAGATCAGTTCGGGCAGGTGGAGTCCCTTTTCAATGCAAAAGTTGGGAAGGAGGTTCAGTTATGAATGCAGCGAAAAAGAAACACGGTGCGTTGACCTGGATTGTGGGAGCATTATTGTTGCTGATGATTTTGGCTGCCGTATTTGCACCTAAAGAGCTGGACTGGAGTTACAGTTTTTCCAAAAAACACGAAATACCTTTTGGGACTTATCTTGTGCATGAGTCACTGCCTACGCTTTTTCCGGATCAGGAAATTGTCACCTCCTGGGTCGGGCCACGGAGTTTTATGGATGAGAAGATACCGCTCAATACCAATTTTATATTTATCAACGGTCGTATCAGGATGAAGGATGAAGATGCCCGTGAACTTATTGATGTGGCCTCGGCAGGGAACCATGTGTTTATTGCAGCAGAACATGTTTACGGATTGCTGGCAGATACTTTTCAGCTTGACTTTGAGCCAGAGATTGTGCCTGATGTTAAGTTTTTCAGTAATGACTCTGTGGGGTTTCATTTTGCCAACTCCCGGCTGAAATCAGGATTTGGCTATTGGTATCCCCGCTGGATGACCCGCTTTTATTTCTCTGATTACGATTCCACGCGAACGACTGTTTTGGGGCATGACCAGAAGGGGAAGACCAATTTTATCCGGGTAAAGTCCGGAGATGGGTACTTTTATTTCAACTGTAATCCGCTGGCTTTCACTAATTATCATCTGCTTTCGCGCAACAATAGCGAGTATATTTTTAAAGCCTTGTCGTATCTTCCTGTACAGGCTACCGTTTGGGATGAGTATTACAAACCGGGTTCCCGTCATGAGCAGGGGTTGTTTGATTTTGTGCTCACCAACCGGTCATTGCGTATCGCCTGGTATATTTTGTTTTTTGGCGTGATTGTGTTGTTTGTATTCGGGGCCCGCAGAAAGCAGCGCGCCATACCGATACTGAGCAAACCGGAGAATACTACACTCAGCTTTGTGGCCACCATTGCACGTCTCTACTTTAGCCGGCGCGATCATCTGGATATTGCCCGTAAACGATTTACTTATTTCCTTGAGTTTTTGCGATCAAGGTATTATGTGGATACCGGCGTGGGAGAGAGTCGTGTTATTTCGGAAGTCTCCCGGAAATCAGGTGTATCAGAACGGTCGGTGGCTGCTCTCTTTAAGATGGGTAACCGGCTCGATCAGTTGAGACAAATATCTCAGGAAGACCTGGAACAGTTTAACCGACAAATAGAATTTTTTTACAATAACTGCCGATAATTATGGAGTTGAACAATCAAACCAACGATGACGGAAAATCTCTGTTCGAGAACCGTCTCAACGTAGAGGAACTGAACCATGCTGCGTTCAAAATCCGCAACGAAATCGGGAAAGTAATTGTGGGACAGGAGCGGGTGTTGGATCATCTGCTCACTGCCTTACTGGCTAACGGGCATGTACTGCTCGAAGGGGTGCCGGGAATTGCCAAAACCATGATTGCCAAGTTGCTGTCCAAATGCGTGGACACCGG
>DHQK01000015.1:6714-8776 GCA_002411085.1 Marinilabilia sp. UBA5340
GAATTTGAATTCAGCAAAGGACCTGTTTTCTCGAATATTGTACTGATTGATGAGGTCAACCGGGCTCCTGCCAAAACCCAGGCTGCTCTTTTTGAAGTGATGGAAGAGCGTCAGGTGACCATTGACGGGGTGACGCACCCCATGGAGAAACCGTTTATTGTGCTGGCAACCCAGAATCCGGTGGAACACGAGGGAACTTACCGATTGCCGGAGGCGCAGCTCGATCGTTTTCTGTTTAAAATCAAGCTGGACTATCCTACCGTCGATCAGGAGGTGACCATCCTGCAAAATACTCAGGAAAGAGGCCCCGGCGTGGAGATCGATCAGGTATCTCCTGTGATATCGGCCGAAGAGATTGTGGATTTCCAAAATCTGGTGACCCAGGTGAAGGTGGAACACGATATATTGAGTTACATTGCCAGTATTATCGATAAAACGCGTAACAACAGCAGTCTTTTCCTGGGCGCCAGTCCCCGGGCTTCCATTGCCGTGCTGAAGTCGGCCAAAGCTTTTGCAGCCCTTGAAGGTCGTGACTTTGTTACTCCCGAAGATGTAAAGGAAATGATTGTACCTGTACTCAACCACCGGGTTATTCTGACTCCAGAGAAAGAGATGGAAGGCCTGAAAACGGAAAATGTAATCAAGCGAATTGTGGACTCTGTGGATGTTCCCCGATAAAAAACCTGTGGATGACCTTTAAAGCCATATATCTGCGAGATCGTTTTTACCTGGGACTGGCCGTTCTTTTTGTCCTTTTCCTGATGGGGTATTTCTGGCACTTCTTTTTTGTGCTGGGGGTGGTGGCTGCAGCTGCTTTTCTGTCTTTGGTAGTTATCGATCTGTTGATGTTGTTTCCCCGTCAGAAACGCATTCTTGCAGGACATCGCAATTTGCCCGACCGGTTCAGCAACAGTGATGCCAACAGTGTTTCGGTGGAAATGCAAAACTTCTATCCTTTTCCGGTGGGCCTTACGGTGATTGAAGAACTGCCTGTTCAGTTTCAGATGCGGGATTTTTATCGGCAAACCCGCTTGAAACCGGGAGAGGAGTGGTCTTTCTCCTACACGCTCACTCCTGTGGAACGGGGTGAATATCATTTTGGGCATCTCAATGGTTTTGTGCATACCCGACAGGGATTGCTTGCACGTCGCTTACGACTGGCAGAACCTGCAATGGTAAAGGTCTACCCATCTTTTATGCAGATGCGCCAGTTTGAAATCATGGCTATTTCCGACAGACTGAGCGAAATAGGTATTAAAAAAGTGCGAAAGTTTGGTCACCAGATGGAGTTTGACCAGATACGCGAGTACATTAAAGGTGATGATATTCGTACCATCAACTGGAAAGCTACTGCCCGCCGTCAGCAATTGATGGTGAATCAGTATCAGGATGAGAAATCACAGCAGGTATTCTCGCTCATTGATATGGGGCGTACCATGAAGATGCCTTTTGACGGGTTGACACTGCTTGACTATGCTATCAACACTTCGCTGGTACTTTCCAATATTGCCATGCTCAAGCACGACAAAGCCGGACTGATTACCTTCAATGAGAAGGTGAAATGTCTGATTCCGGCCCGGCGCGAACCTCACCATCTGCAACTCATCATGGAAATGCTTTACAACCAGCAGACGGGCTTTTTGGAGCATAACCTGGAGGCCCTTTACGCTACTGTTCGTAAAAAGATTCCTCAGCGCAGCTTGCTGGTGCTTTACACCAATTTCGAAAGTCTGAAATCTGCGCGTCGCGAACTTCCTTTCTTGCGCCGTTTAGCGGCCAATCATTTATTGCTGGTGGTCTTTTTCGAAAATTCCGAAGTAGGTAAACTTGTACTTAATGAGGCCAGTGATCTGGAAGATATCTACTGTCAAACCATTGCGGAGAAGTTTATGTTCGATAAAAAAATCATTGTGAAAGAATTGGAGCGCAATGGGATTCATGCTATCCTTAGCGACCCTTCAGAACTCACTGTTGCCACTATGAATAAGTACCTCGAGTTTAAAGCTCGTGGACTTATTTAAAGTGTTTCGGGTTTTATGTTCTGAGTTTTGGATTGAGGCGT
>DHQK01000233.1:0-10071 GCA_002411085.1 Marinilabilia sp. UBA5340
GAACTTTTACATTTGAAATAGTGAGACCTGTAATCTCCGCTATTTCTTCTACTTTCTTTTCCTCATAGTAAAAGAGGGTAAGAACAGTGGCTTCATCCTCTTTGATTTTGTTTAGAGCCTCCTTCAAAAATTTGCTGCGATCCCTTGCTTCTAATGTGTTACTTAGGTTCTCATCTTCGGCGTATTGCAGCGGAATCGTGTCGTAAGAGGTTTCACGGTTTTTGTTTTTTCGCAATTTTGATATAGCCTCATGGTAGGTGATGCGATATATCCAGGTGGAAAAAGCAGACCGGCCTTCAAAGGAATTCAGCGATTTGTAAGCCTTAAAGAAGGCATCCTGTGCCACCTCTTCTGCATCAGCTTCATTTTTTAATAACTGCAGCGCCAGCGTATAAACCATACGACGGTACTTTTCAATTAGTAGCGAGTATGCACCAACATCGCCACGTTTGATCTTTTTTATTATATGTTTCTCGTCTGCAGTTGTCATTTTGTTGGTGTGACGCACAATCGTTCATTCAGGTTACAAGTTAGTAACAAAAAACAGAACGGTGTATTTTTCTTTTCTGAAATTGTAACCGGATGGAATATGTGGGCGTCCAACGGACAAAACCAATAAAAATTAAGTGTTATGCAAGAAGATGTCATTGTACCGGTAGCGTTCTTTGGAATGATTTTCGGAATTGTTGTTTTAGTTACCTATTATCGCAACAAGAGGATGGAACGCACAGCATTGATTGCATCAGGAAGGGATGCATCAATCTTTAAAGAAGAGGAAAAAAAGAGTAAGATTAATTCGCTGAAATATGGAATTTTTCTTGTTGGAGTAGCCATTGGTTTTATCGTTGGAGATTCTCTGGCTGTGGCAGATGTTTTTTCTGAAGGAATAGCCTATATCTCGATGGTTCTCTTGTTTGGCGGGGTTTCGTTGCTGGTCTTTTATTTATTGGCCAGGAAAATGAATCGTGAATAACGCCAGATGGATCATTGATCTTTTGGCTATGAGAAGTTTTTATTAAAAAGTAGACATTTTTTTGAAATGAGGGTAATTTTCTATAAACAAGGCAATTGTTAACAATAATTAACTTTTAACTGTGTGCTTTTTACACTCATTTCAGCATATTTGCAATAGGGATTTTTTCATAAAACTTGGATTTAAAATGACTGGATCAAAGAAAGAAGTTTTCTTCTTTCTTTTCCAGTTGTTTTTTTAACTTCATTTAACCAGTGTTGGGTCTTTTTAAGTGAATAGTATTGTAAATTTGAAATAAGATTTTTTTTCATAGATTTGGATTTGGTTAACAAAGCTGATTTAAGGGAAAAGGACAGGCGAATTCATTCACTGTCCTTTTTTTTGTTATAAGCATTTACGGGTGGCAAGGTGAGTCAATAAATAGTTTAACAAGCTTTAAACCTGTTTTTATGTTATTAATACAAAAAAAGCCCATCTTTGCAATGTAGATTTTTTTCATAGACTTGGATTTGGTTAGCAAATGCTGATTTAAAGGGAAAGGGCAGATATTTCTGCCCTTTTTTATTTTATTTCTCCGGAAAAATCTTTATTTTTAAAACAGATATCATAAAAAACTGTTTTTGGATAACAGTGCTGACTAAAGGCAACAATATGGATAATCTGTTTTTGAAATACATGCGTGAACGCACTGGTAGAAAAAAGACTACTCAGGGCCCTACTTTTGAATCTCCAGGACCGGTTATTACTATCTCCAGGGAATATGGATGTCCCGGTCGGAGGATTGCCCGTCAGCTATCCGAAACACTTACCGATAAAAATCATTCTCTTGGCAATAACCGCGACTGGCGCTGGATCAGTAAAGAAATAATTGAAGAGTCAGCGCGGGAGTTAAAGCTTTCCCCTGAAATGATGCAGGATTTGTCGGAATATAAGGAGAGAGGTTTTTTTGAGAATCTTGCATTGTTTTTCTCCGATGAATATTATCCCAGTGATGTAAAGATCAAAAATACCATTGCCAAATTTATTTACAACGCTTCCATGGAGGGAAATGTGGTGATTGTAGGAAGGGCTGCAGAAGCTATTACCAAAAACTTCACCAATTCGCTGCATATTAAGTTGCAGGCCCCGCTGGGCTGGCGGGCTGAGAAAGTTGCCGAGGCACAGGGGATGACCATTCAGGAAGCTCGCAGAGAGGCCATGGAGATGGATCATCGAAGATTTTCATTTCGCAATTACTTCGAGAAAGAACGTCCGGATATCGACTATTTCGATATTTTTTATAATTGTGCTACTCTTTCCGATGAAGAAATTATTGAGTCAATTGTAATTCTTGCAGAATCGAGGGGATTCGTAGTTTAAGAATTACTGTACTCTGGTCAATTTCCGGAGTAACTGTATGGCCTGTCCGTAATACCCCGTGCCAAAGAGATTGAGGTGGTTCATTACATGATATAGAAGGTATATCGGTTCTCGTTTTTCAGCGCCCGGCTTAAGGGGGAATGTTGCCTGATAAGCGCTATAGAAAGCACTTGAAAATCCCCTGAAAAGTTTGGTCATTGCCAGATCTGCCTCCCTGTGTCCATAATAAACGGCCGGATCGATGAGTACAGGATTTCCTGATTCATCCACCATGTAATTACCACTCCATAAATCTCCATGTAGCAGAGCAGGGGCTTCTTCGCTGCCTTCAAGGATTTTTTCAATAACTGTTTCTAATTTGGAGAAGAGGCTGGTCAGTTGCTGGTCTGCATAGCCGTTTTTTTCAGCTAATTGGAATTGATAGAGCAGTCTTTTTTTCCAGTAAAATGCTGTCCAGTTAGTTGCTTCTTTTTCGGATGCCTCGTTTATTTGTGGGGTAGAGCCAATGAAATTATTCTCGTAGAAGCCAAAAGTGTTGGAGGAAAACTTGTGTAGCAGGGCAAAACGATGGCCAAAATCTTCAAAGAAATCTCTTTTTTTGCTCCCACTGGTGATGTGTTCAAGAATAAGGAAGTCATCGCCGGCATGAATTACCCCGGGAACTCTGATGGCATTTGCCTTCGCAAGTTCTGTGAGGCCATGAGCTTCATTTTCAAACATCCCGTTGCTAAATCCTTGTTTGAGGAAATATTTTTTCCCGGAGCGTGTGGTGATGACCTGTGAATCGGCGATACAGCCTCCTCCAACAGAGGACATGCCAGCAGGCTCTTCGCCTAATATTTTTGTGAGCTTGTCCTTATTCATAATTTGTTTTATTTCTGGTTTGTCAGGAAATTGAGTAAGCCTTTGCAGGCCGATTCTAAAAGATCGAGTACCAGTTCAAATCCATCTTCTCCTCCGTAATAGGGATCGGGTACTTCATCATAGTTGCAGTTGCTGCAAAAATCTGTCATTTTAAATATTTTGTTGACAGATTCTGTTCCGTTGGCCAGTTGCTCCAGATCACGGATGTTTTGATTGTCCATCCCGATGATCATGTTAAACTCCAGAAAGTCGCTTTGGGGGTCAACGGGCCGGCTGATGCTGGTGAGGTTGTAACCTCTTTGGATAGCATGTCTCTGCATGCGGGCATCGGCCGGAGATCCTGAATGGTAATCTGTTATTCCGGCAGAATCTATAAAAAATTGATCCTGTAATCCTTCTTTTTCAATTAGTCCTCTGAATACTGCTTCAGCACTGGGGGATCGGCAAATATTTCCGAGACAAACAAATAGTATTTTCTTCTTTTCCATTTATGCGTGGTTTTCTGCAAATATAGTTTTTTCACATTAGAACAAAAGAGGAGTACTCAGTTGAGTCGGAATTCTCAGAGAAAAGGGCGTTTTGCAAGATGTTTTTTTGAACTGATTCTTATGTTAGATCTGCGAGGAAACGCTCTACAACTTGTGGATGTTTTTCCACAAGTAAGGGAGGCTGGTTTGGTCTCTGTTTGGTGGAGTTATTCTTTTGTTGCCCTATAGTCAATGTGTTGTGGTTTGCTGTTGGGTGGACATAAATTTTATGGCACACTCTTTTCAATACTTCAGGCAACAATTGAATGTTTTATTTGCCTGATTCATTTTAGGAATTAATCAGGTTAGATGTTTAACCTAAAAATTATAAGTTATGAAAAGAAAATTTTTGTTTGTTTTAACCAGTGTGTTTTTTCTCGCAGTAACACCTTTTGTTTCCGTTTCTGCTAGCGACATGTGTGAAATGGCTGTTGAGCAGGAATTGAGTTTTACAGATGTTGAAGTCAGTGAGGTTCCTTCAGCAGTAATTGAGGCTGCCAAAAAGGAATTTCCAGGAACCGAAGTGGTAAAAGCAATGGTTGCGGAAGTATCTGGTGAAAAGATCTACAAGATTGTAGTAAAAGATTCGGATGATAATAAAGAAACCGGGCTATACAATAGCAATGGTGAGAGCTACGTTCCTGAAGCTTAATCAGGAGTCTGACACTTTAAACACGGTTAATGAATTGTAAATCCAGGCCCTTTCTGGCAATTTAGGGCGTATCCGGTTTTCCGGGTGCGCCTTTTTTTCTGTTTTTTTCTCCGAAATGGCCATGAAAAATTGCTTATATTTAAAGCAGTAAAAGAATTTTTACAGGGCTATGCAAAAAATACTAATCGTTGATGATGATACCTCCTTCGGGATGATGATAAGCGGTTTTCTGAACAAAAAAGGGATGAAAACGGCTTTGGCGGGTTCTTTTTCCAGTGCAAAAAAATATATTGAATCTGATTCCTTTGATTTGGTTTTAACCGATCATCGCCTGCCTGACGGCACGGGGCTGGATGTATTGGATTGGTGCAAGCTGAAATTACCCAATGCTCCGGTGATTCTGATAACGGCCTATTCTGATATCAGGGTGGCTGTGGATGCTATAAAAAAAGGAGCCTTTGAGTATATAACCAAACCGGTTAATGCAGAAGAATTGCTGCACGTTGTTTTGAAGGCCCTCAGGAATAATCAAAATCATACATCCTCCGATAAGGATTATATTTCGGGAGAGGGAGAAGAGGCCCTTCGAATGGAAGAACATCTGAAAGTGGTTGCTCCTACGGATGTAGCCGTGCTTATTCAGGGG
Source organism: Marinilabilia sp. UBA5340 (assembly GCA_002411085.1). Lineage (GTDB taxonomy): Bacteria > Bacteroidota > Bacteroidia > Bacteroidales > Marinilabiliaceae > Marinilabilia. Next base: position 5,022 of record DHQK01000233.1, read on the forward strand.
GAGAGTGGTACAGGAAAGGAATTTGTGGCTCGCAGAATTCATGAGATGAGTAAGCATCGGAATGAGCCTTTCGTGGCGGTGGATTGTGGAGCATTAACTACCGAGATTGCTTACAGCGAACTTTTTGGGCATGTGAAAGGCAGTTTTACAGGTGCAGTGGAGAATAAAACCGGACATTTTGAAAATGTAGGCGAAGGCACAATCTTTCTGGATGAGGTGGGTAATCTGAGTTATGAAGTTCAGGTGAAATTGTTGCGTGCGATACAAGAACGCCGGGCCCGGCGGCTTGGGAGCAATACCGAGTATGCCATTAAAGCTAGAATAATAGCTGCTACAAATGATGATCTTCGAAGTAGTGCTCTGGAAGGAGGATTTCGAGAGGATCTTTATCATCGGCTCAATGAATTTCAGATTTTTGTACCTCCCTTGAGATCGCGAGGAGCCGACTTGATGAGGTATGCACATTATTTTCTGAAAAAAGCTGCCAGTGAATTTGATAAGGACATTACCGGATTTTCAGCCTCAGTACAGAATGCCTTTGAGCATTACGACTGGCCAGGGAATCTCCGTGAACTGAGGAATGTGGTGCGCCGGGCTGTTCTTTTGAGTCGTGAAGAAATGGTTCAGATAGAGGTGATTCCTCCGGAGATAATTGATGCCAACGGGACTCTAACGGTGGGCGTTAATTTATCGGATGCCCGGAATGCCACCGAGAAGCAGGTAATTGAAGAGGCTCTGGAGAAAACCCGATACAATAAGAGTGAAACGGCACGGATGCTTGGAATGGACAGGAAGACACTTTACAATAAGCTTCAAAAATTGAACATAGATTATTGAGCTGTATCGGTAATTTTTTCTTTTAGTGACTTTTCTACCTCATGCCAGTGAGATTTCAGTCGTTTCAAACCTCTTTTTAATTCCGGAGTGCTGCCTGGTTTTTTCCCTAGTACTTCAATCCCTTTGAGTATTGTGGATCCTTCTTTTATTCCAAATTGTCGAAATCCGGTTTGCATTTTATGTGCCTGGTCGGCAATGTCTCCATGTTTCTTATGATGAATCAATGATGACAGATGGTTAAGATTCTTTTGAGTATCCTCAATGAAAGTGGCGGTGACTGATGTAAGAAAATGATGGTCATCGCCGGTGAATGAGATGATGGAGGAGAGGTCGTAAAGGCCCGGATGGGTATCCGGGAATTTTTTTTCTTTTATAGCGTGTTGTGGTTCGTTGGTTCGGATGAATTTGATTTTCTTTATCAGGTCATGCCGTGAAAAGGGTTTTGGCATAACAAAAACATCCTTGTATTTTTTTATCTCATCGAATGTATGTCTTTCGTCAACAGCTGCCGATAAGAGCAATACCGGGATGTCGTATTTTTCTCTGATTTTTTTGATGAATTCAGCCCCATTGAGTTTGGGCATTCTGAAATCGGTAATCACCAGTGAATAGCTTTCTTCCTTCAAATGCTGCAGTGCATCCGTAGCAGATTGAAAACTTTCTACTTCGATTTTGTGCCCGATGTAACCCCGGATGAGTTTTTGAATCAATGGGTCATCATCCACAACTAATATTCTGTTTTGCTCAATACGGGGATGTTCCGCAGTATTCTTTTGGATTGGCTGTTTCAGCTCCCTGATGTAGGGAATCCGAAACCAGAACAGGCTGCCGATTTCCTGGTGGTTGGTAATACCGATTTCTCCTCCCATGGCTTCAATGATTTTTTTACTGATGGCCAGTCCCAGTCCTGTGCCCTTGCCATTGGAGCTGGCGGTGTCCAACTGGGTGAATTCGTTGAAAATATTATTTATTTGATTATCTGGGACTCCGGGGCCTGTGTCTCCAATTTCAAAAAGCAGGGTTTCGCTCTCCTCGGTAAAAGATAACCATACTTTTCCTTGCTCAGTAAACTTGATGGCATTGCCTGTTAGGTTGAAAAGCACCTGTTTGATTCGCGTCTTGTCTCCGGTGAATGTTATGTTTTTATCATTCTCTGTAACCAAAAACTGAAGTTGTTTTTGTCGGGCTTTGGCCAGGAATGTATTGTAGGTCTCGTCCAGTAATTCACCGGCCAGGATAGATTCTTTGTGAAGGGTGAGTTTACCTTCCTGAAGGGTTGAGTAGTCAAGAATATCGTTGACCAAAGATAGCAGATGAAGTGCAGAGTTGTGGATGATGCCTGCAGGTTCGCTTTCTTCTTTTATGATTTCAGAAAAACCAATGATGGCAGTTAAGGGCGTACGAATTTCATGGCTCATGTTGGCCAGAAAACGTTCTTTAACCTTCATCAGGGATTCAATTTTTTCGCGTGAGTGCATGAGATCTTCCTTGAAACGGCGATTTTTTCTTAAATCGTGCCCAATCCACAGAATAAAGCTCAGAAAAATGAGAAGGGCTGAGAATCCCAGGATGATGATTTTACGGAACAAGCTCTCTTTTAGAAGGTCAGTCTTCTGTTGCTGGTTAAATGATTCCAGGATAGCCTGCTCTTCCAGTTTTTTCACGAAGGTGCGTATGGTGTTGGTGAGCCTGGTACCCAGCAATACCAGTTTTTGTTCCCTCTGAGCCAATAATCTTGAAAATTGTTTGTCCTGTTCTTCAATAATCTGAAGTTGCTGCTTTACTTCTTTCAGTACTGGTTCTTCAACAGTGCGTGTGATTTTTGAAGAATCAACAATTTGAGAAATTTCCGGAGTGTTTTCCGGTTGAGGGATTTCTTCTTTCTTCCCTGAAATAAAGCTGGCGATTCTTCCAAAGAAGCCTTTTTGCTGATCCTCAGGTACTGAAAGGCTGTCGGGACTGGCGATGTGAATGCTTGACCATGTGATTTTACTGATCTGGAGACTAATGCTGTCGGGCAGGAGTGGAATGATTTTTCCATACCGAAGTCTGTACCTATGAATGTCGCTTAATTCGAATATCTCCTGAGTTTGCTTTTGTTTCTGTTCAAGCAGGTTTTTCAGCGTGTCTATATGGGCAAGATAGTTGCTGTCTGCGAAATATTGTGGGAGCCTTTCCACAGTTTGAAATACTGAATCCTGCATGTTTTGGTAGTCTCGCAGATCTTTTATCCTTCCCGTAACTCTGTAGTTTCTTGCTGCACCATCCGTCTCTTGTAGTTTGAATATAAGTTCGTTAAGAGCCATTAGTCTCTGGCCGAGCGGATCCTCTTTCCGGGTATTTTGCAGATAGTGGACAATTCCGGAGTATCCTATTCCGAAACCTACTGCAGCCAGTGCCATTAAAAGCAGAAAGCCAACTGTTACTTTTCTGTTGATGTATTTTTCCGGAATATCTCTCATTGGGATAAATTATTTCTAAAAATAATAGTTCCAGAGCCTCAGCACAATTTTTTAGGCATAAAGGGCTGTTTTATTGGTGTTGTTTTGCAAAAATAATGGGCGCTTAAAAATGTCAATTTGTCAACTTAATTCCTTTATACTTATGTGTTTTGGGTCAATTTGTCTTGGTTGAGCCTATGGCCTAAACTTTGTATTCTGATGTATGAAACGTTTTTAGTTTTGTCTTTTGGGATGTTTTTGCATGTTGTACTCCTGAGCTTTGTCAAAATATCCTCAATTCGTGTTGATTTTGACTTGCCTGAGAGCACATTCCATTCAAAACATCTGCCAGCAACAAAGCTTTAAAGAAAATATTATACCAAAATGCAATATAAAGATTATTATAAAACACTTGGTGTATCAAAAAATGCTAGTCAGGATGAAATAAAAAAGGCCTATCGAAAGCTGGCCGTAAAATTTCATCCTGATAAGAATCCTGATGATAAAGAAACAGAGAACAAATTTAAGGAAATCAACGAGGCTTATGAAGTTTTAAAGGATCCGGAAAAACGCAAGAAATACGATCAGCTGGGTTCAAATTGGAAGCAATACGAAAATGCCGGTTATGGTGGTGCCGGAGGAGGTGGATTTGGTGGCTTTGACTGGTCACAGTTTGGAGGTCCGCCAGGAGGCTCCCGTTCCTATCATTTTGGAGGCAATATGGGAGATGTGTTTGGTGACCATGGTGACTTTTCCGATTTTTTCAATATGTTTTTTGGTGGAATGGGTGGAGCTGCCTCCGGTGAATTTGGAGGAAACCGAAGTTCAAAAGGTCAAGATCTGAAGGCTGATCTTGAGTTGTCCGTTTCAGAAGCCTGCCACGGTACTTCACGGATTTTGAATGTGAATGGGAAGAAGCTGAAGGTAAGCACCAAACCTGGAGCTTATCAGGGGCAGCAACTGCGCATTAAAGGAAAAGGATCTCCCGGAACCGGTGGTGCTCAAAATGGGGATATTTATTTAAAGATTAAAATTAAGCCTGATTCTGAATACCAAATTGATGGACAGAATATTATCAGGGAGGTTCCGGTTGACTTTTTTGTTGCACTTTTAGGTGGTAAGATTCGTGTTGAAACTCCAGGAGGGGGTGTTGATGTGAGTATTCCAAAAGGGACACAGCCGGGACGTATTTTCCGGCTCAGGGGTAAAGGTTTGCCAGGGAAGAAAACATCTGATGCTAAGGGGGATTTACTGCTTCGATTGAAAGTGAAAATTCCAACTGATTTGTTGCCGGAAGAGGAGAGTCTTATTAAAAAATGGAGAGCGGTTCGGCAGAAGAAATAAAATCCAGTGAAATTCTTTTATTTGGGTATTGTAGGTTAATAACAAAAGGGTTAAAACTTTTACGTTCTAACCCTTTGTAGCGAGAGGCGGGCTTGAACCGCCGACCTTCCCGATAAAGATCGGGACGCTCTAGCCAGCTGAGCTATCAATTAAGGTTTCGATGTAGACACGACTCTTTTGACGTTTTATATGTTTTTCACGCTTTAAAGCTTCATTTTTTGATTGATATTCTTCTGTGTAAACGACTTTCCACGGGCGCCCAGCCTTGGTAGAGGGAGTTGCCCCGGTGTTGTGACGCTTTAATCTTTCTTCAATAGCAGAAGTGCTTCCAATATAATATCGATCCCGTGATGCGCTGTAAATGATGTAAACATAATGTGGCATAAGGAGAAGGTTTAAATAAGAAAAAAGGGTTAAAACTTTTACGT
>DHQK01000233.1:10395-12174 GCA_002411085.1 Marinilabilia sp. UBA5340
GGCGGGCTTGAACCGCCGACCTCATGATTATGAATCATGCGCTCTAACCAGCTGAGCTACCTCGCCATGATTATTTTTTGCTTTGTTCAGCTGACCTTTTTTGTTTTTGCGGTTGCAAATATATGGGGATTTTGTTGAATCTCCAATCTTTTCTTTTAAAAAAAACATCCTTTTAATCGTATGTTTTACTAACCTTTTGAGCCAATGAAATTTGACTTTTGATAATTTGTCTTAGGAACCATGAATCTATTATTCACAGATTTCTGCTTTGTTCGGTGATGGGGATGTTGAATATGAATTTCAGTCCTGTTTCCTGCTACCAAACTAGGTTTCATTTGACAGAAAAGAATATAATTCTAATTTTCTTCACCAGCTATCACGTTGGAAGACTTTTTGAGAAAAGAAAGATAGAGTTTTGGGAATAGTATCAGAAAACCGGAGATGCTGATTCTTGTCCCAATTTACATGCATTTAATATGCTAATTCACAATGCCTGGTAAGACTGTTTATTTTTTCAAATGATTTGCTGAACAAGTCATTTGTGCTTAATGTTATTCATTTAATTTATTTCCTTGCACATTGATTGCCTGTGTTGATAGGAGTGATTTGTGTTGAGCAAGGTGTTATTGTTTAAAAAAATGAAATTATGAATCTAAGAGGAGAAACATTTGAGAAGGCGGATAGAAAAATAACATTCTGGATGGCTCAGCGCGGACTTGACCTTTTGCGGATTAGTATTGGAGTTGTATTTTTTTGGTTTGGTATCTTGAAATTTTTTAGTGGATTAAGTCCGGCAGAGGGAATTGCTGTGCAGACTATTGAAGTGCTGACCTTTGGGTTGATATCCGAATCTGTAATTCTTTATGGTCTGGGATTGTGGGAGGTTGCAATTGGTGTTGGTTTGTTGTTTAAACTATTCATGCGGGAAACGTTGCTGCTGCTGTTTCTTCAGATGATTGGTACTTTTAGTCCCCTGTTTTTGTTTCCGGCGGAGGTGTTTCATGTTTTTCCTTATTCTCTCACCATTGAAGGGCAATATATCGTCAAGAACATTGTGATTGTAAGCGCCGGTATCGTGTTGGGGGCAACGGTAAGAGGAGGGAGGCTGGCCGTGGAATGATACATGAAGTTTTTTGTTTCTGGAATGGGACTTTGCCCCGTAATCTTATAGTAATCAAGTCTAAAGGGGTTGCTTTACAGGCATTCTGAGTCTTGATTGTTCAATGTTATTAAAGATTCATAGGGACAATTTTTAATTCAAGCCGGATAAAACCCAATTTTTTTCTGCTGGTAAGTTTTCTCTTTTATCGGGCAGTCTCTATATATTGTATTTTAGACTGGAAAAGAAGAAGCATCCACAAGGATATTCAAAAGATTTTTATGCTGGCAGTTCTTTGTTATTTTCTTCTGGTCGAGGGTTATTCGTCACTCCTAATGAGCTTTTGATTTTTGATATTGAGATGGAGTTATTCCATAATCCTTTTTAAAGGTCACTCCAAAATAGCTGACATCTTTGAAGCCACACTGAAAGGCTATCTCCGAAATGGATAAATGGTTTTCTTCAAGTAATTCAGCTGCTTTTATCATTCTCATTTTACGGATAAATGTATTCGGACTGATATCCAGTAGATCAGATACTTTTCGGTAAAGCATTGAGTTGCTTATGGAGAGCTCTTCAGCCATCATTTTTACTGAAAATTCAGGATTAGAGAGGTGTTTATTTATGATTTCACGGGCGTTTAGAAGAAAATCATCCTGAGAATCGGTTATTTTATTTTT
>DHQK01000044.1:0-1622 GCA_002411085.1 Marinilabilia sp. UBA5340
CACCGGCGCCCAACGCAAGACAAAGCAACACAGCAACAATCGCAATTTGGTTTTGCTTTATTGGCTGCCGATGTCAGTCCCCAGGTAGCCCGTTTGTCAGGACTCTCCTTTTCCGATACCAACGTTCAATCAGGTGAAAAATACCTCTATAAAGTATGGCCTGTTTATCAACCCGGAGGAGCTCCCACCGATACTGCTTATTTCTATACAGGTGTAGATGAGTATCGTCCTTTGCCGGCTCCCACCAATGTGATGGCCGACCCGGGTGATAAAAATGTGACTCTTACCTGGGAAAAATATCTGCAGGAAGGTATTTATACCGGTTTTTGGATTGAACGGTCACTGGATAAAGAAAATGGATTTCAAAAACTCAATCAATCTTTATTGATTAATACCACTCCCGAAGGGCATGATGAAGTGAATTACCATTATTATGTAGATTCTCTGCCCGATAATACTCGTGACTATTTTTACCGCATCATTGGAGTTTCTCCTTTTGGTGAAAAAGGACCCCCATCCAAAGTGATAAAAGTAAAAGGGGTGAAGAAAATTAGGTATGCGCCTCGTATTGTTGACGAAGATTCGTCACCCGAAGGGGTTCGTCTCTCCTGGGAAATGGAAGAGAATGAAAATGTGGAAGGCTTTCGTCTTTATCGATCCAAAACTTTTAAAGACAATTACAAAGTTCTGGCCGATAGCTTATCGGTTATTCAGCAATCTTTTTTGGATAAATCACCGCTTCCAACAGGTTATTACTGTTTACAGGCTTATGGGCAGGATGGAACCGGCCCATTGAGTACACCCAAAATGGTTCAGGTGATTGACTCAATCCCTCCCGCTGTTCCCATTAATTTGGAGGCGAAGGTTGATTCCCTGGGACATGTTGCTTTGAAATGGCAGCCCAACACGGATGCCGATATTTTGGGATACCGGGTTTTCCGTGCCAATGAAAAGCATGAAGAGTTTTCGCAACTGACCGGACATACTGTTTTAACCAATAGTTATGCCGATTCCATTAATATAAAAACGCTGTCGAAAAAAGTATACTACAAGGTGCTGGCGGTTGATCAACGGCAAAACTGGTCTGGATTTTCAGATATTCTGGAGGTTCGAAGACCTGATGTGGTAGCCCCGGCTTCTCCTTTAATTACTTCGGTAAACAATGATCCTGCCGGCATTGACATTGAATGGAACCAAAGTCCCAGTAAGGATGTGATGTGGCAGCTCATCTACCGAAACAAAGAGGGAAGTCGAGACTGGGTGCTGACCGAAAAGTTAGCCGCTGAAGCTTCAGCCTTTAAAGATTCACTCGTAACCCCGGAAGTTTTGTATCACTACCTTGTGTTGGCTGTGGACAGCGCCGGGAATGAATCCAAGCCCCGAAAAGCGGTAGCGGGGAAAATGCCTGCCTCAAAGCTGCAGATCGTTAAAGATTGGAAAGCCTCTTTCGAGGATAAAAAAAATGCTGTCAGACTTCAATGGACTTACCAGCGAAACGATGTGGTGTTTATGATCTATCGGCAAAAAAACGGGAAAACTGTTTTGGCCGCATCCACTGATTCCAATACGTTTTTAGATCCTTTTGCCTCGAAAGAGGAGGACGTCTATTACTCGGTTGTAGT
>DHQK01000044.1:1751-4998 GCA_002411085.1 Marinilabilia sp. UBA5340
AGAGGAAGAGGTCTATTACTCGGTGGTAGTAAAATCCAAAGAGATGGGTAGATCTGGTTTTTCTGAATTTGTAAAAATTAAGAGATGATGAGAAGTCATGTAGTATTATTAATTATAATTTGTTGTTCTGGGTACCCTTTTGAGGTATATTCTCAGTACAATGAGGTGCTTTTGAATGAAGAAACGGGGAGTTCAATGTTTTTTATCAGTTCTATTGTATATGATTATACTTCACGTTCAGAAGTGCAAACAAAGTTGTATATAGACGAGTCGACTTTTACTTCAAGTCTTAGCAGAGCATATCAGAATCTTAAGTTCTACGCTAATAGTCTTGAGGATGGCTTTGAATTTGAGATTAGGAGAAAATTGCAAAATGGATATTGGGGTTCTCCAATTTATTTTGTGTTTTCAAAAACAGAGATTCTGAATGGTACTAATTCTAAAACTAAAGATAATATTAATGTTAGTTTTGAGATTTTTCGCAAAGCCGAAATAACCAATATTTCGCCTTCCATTCTTTGTAAAACAGGTGATGAAGATTTAAGTATTACCCTTGATAGTGATGCTTTGATAGGGCAGGTTTCCGGCACCATTAGTATTGATGAATTTTCAACCGACATCTCAACTTTAAACAGGAGCATTCCAACTTCTACTATCGTTAGCGATGATGAAGTTTCTTACGGAGTGGAAAAGGAAGTTACTTTTACCAATTCGAAATTTAATATAGACAATTCGTCTTACATTACCGGCTTTTACATTCTTGAACCTCCTCCTCCCTTAACAGTTAGCCCACCAGACATACTGTGTAACGGAGGCAGCGTTGAATCCTTAACGATTTCCGGTTTTCCGGATAATGCCACTGATGCCTCCCTGAGGATTGATATTATAGAATATGGCTCAGATGCACCTGACCCAAATGCAACACCAGATACTACGGTCAATGGTGTTGATTATTATTGGACAGATCAGGTTACTGTTGTTACAAATGAAGATATTAACCCCGTGAATAATGCTATTACGTTAAGCGCTGAATCTTTGGGGGTTAATGACTTTGAGATAGATGAGGGATTATATGAAATAAATGTGTTTTATTATGATGGTGTTTCTTCACTTTGTCCCTCCACCACTTTCTTTGCTGTTGATGAGCCGGATCCGTTGTCACTGACCTTAGCACCAATCGAAGTTCTTGAGGGATCAGGTTATCATACCAAAATCCTTAATGGAACCGGGTCCGTACTGATCGAGGCAAGTGGTGGCAGAGATGTTGCAGACTATAGATATAATGTAGGAGGTGAGGCACCTGTGGACTTCGCAAACGATGCCAATACGGTTACGGTAAATGATCTTTATCATGGACAGAATATCACTCTCAGAAATACAGATGGTTGTACTCCAGCTACTCAAACGGTTGCATTTACGGAACCAGAAACCTTAGCAATCAGTCAGGATGGGATTACAAAACCTTCCTGTAATGATAACGATGAAGGAGCACATTCCGATGGGACTATTTCTTATTCTGTTTCAGGAGGGATTTCATCATATTCAGTGATCTTATTAAAAGAAGGTTCAAACGGAAGTTTTTCTAATACCTCAAAAACGCCATCAGACAATAAATTTTCCGGGCTTGGAAATGGTTCCTATAAATTAAGAGTAACAGATGCTGTAGGTAACACAGACGACTCTCCAGAGATTGATTTGTTTAGATTGCCTATTGATGCAGATTTAGAGGATAATTCTGTTTCACTGGATTGTTCGGATGAAAAATATAGTGTACAATTAACTGGTGAGGATGTCTCATCATTGGAATACAGGCTGGAGGGAGGAACTTATGATTCATTTAACAATGGTGAACTTGATCTGGGAGAAGGTGACTATGAAATAAAAGTTTCCAATAGCAAAGGTTGTTATCATGTTAATGACCTTTCTATTGATGCTCCTTCTCCTATCTCTGTAGCAAAAACCGCATCTTCTTCTGCAACCTGCAATGATTCAGACGGTAGCCTGACATTTAAGATATCAGGAGGTTGGGGTGATAAACCTTATTCTGTTGTATTATCAGGGTCAAAGCTCCAGACAAATAAGAATAAATCTATTTCAGCAAATGCAACGAACAAAACAGTGACTTTTAATAATTTAAAAGCCGGAGCAGATTACCAGGTAACAGTATCGAATGGAGGAAAATGTAGTACGACCTTTGGCAATTATATTGTAGGAAAAAACAGGGTATTACAGAATAGCATATCCCTTGAATTGACTCAAAAAGAATCCTGCGATAACCATGAAGATGCCATAATATCGGTTTCAGGGATGGATCAGATTGTGGGAGATTACTCATGCAAGGTGGCTGATGTTTTCAAAACGATCTCATCTTCAGGTGAAATAACCGGGCTTACAGCAAATTCTAATGCAACGGTGACAATCACCGAAAAGTATGGTCGCCAGTGTGAGTTTACAGAGACTATTAATATTGAAAGGATAGATAACCCAATCTCTTTTAATTCCAGTTCTGAAGCCGAAGATGCAACCTGTTCAACAGCTTCCAATGGTTCTATCACCGCGATTGGTCACGGGGGAGTAGGTACTATTCAGTACAAACTGGATGATGGAGGCTATGGAGCTACTTCGATTTTTGAGGACAAAGCACCCGGGACATACACCGTTTCGATAAAAGATGATGCGGGCTGTGTTAATGTAAAAGAATTTGAGGTGAGAGCAGCTCCAAATCCTGTTGGAATAGATCAAATAGTGCCTCTAAAAGCCTCTTGTGCGACTTCTGAGGACGGAGAAATCCAACTGCGGAATATGACGCATGATGGAGGACTGGATATGACACTTACCTATAAATTGGGGGATGTAACTGTTTCTTCTGGAGAAGATTTTTCTTATTCCGACATTGGCACCGATTCCTATAGTTTTACGCTGAAGGATGCCAATAATTGCTTTATCAGCAGAACTGTCAATCTTGGGCACAACGGATATAGTCCTGAGTTTACTGCCTCCATTGAGGAAAAGGTGGCTTGTACCGGAAAGACCAACGGGCGAGTATTGCTCGATGCCAACGGCACTGTGGATGACTATACCTATAATCTGTATACTGAGGCCAATTTATCGGGAGATCTGGTGAGAAACGGAGAAGCCAGAGGGACAAGCTCTTTTATTATCGATAATCTGTCAGCCAATCCGGATTACAGTGTCGAAATTATTGACGCAAAAGGGTGTATAGGAACAGCATCGTTCGAAATGCCCC
>DHQK01000044.1:5082-9146 GCA_002411085.1 Marinilabilia sp. UBA5340
AAATGCCCATGCTTGACAATTCCCTGTCGCTGTTGCTCGATCCTTCGCCGGCTTCCTGTGAAGAAGTGGCCAATGGAGAACTGCGAATGACGGCTGAAGGAGGCTTCCCTTTTGAAAATGGTGAATACCAGTACTCTTATGAAAAGAATGAGAATGGGAATACCATCACCAACCAGGATGCCGAGTGGAATCTGGAAGGTCTTGCCGTGGGAGATTATCTGGATGTTTCTGTGCAGGACAAATATGGTTGTTTTACCGACCGTACGCAGACTATTGTGATTAAGAATGATCCTACTGAAATATTGAATGTGCTCCCGACTAATCCTGCCTGTAATAGTGCTTCTACCGGTGCCATTGATATTGAGATGCAATGGACTCCAGAAACAACCGATTTCGATTATACTTTATATAAGCTGGATGATGATTTCATTATTGAGGATACCTATAGTGGGATGCTTGATGAAAATGCCCCGGGGATATCAACACTTTCTGCCGGTAACTACGAGTTAAAAGTGACCGATACGGATGGCTGTTCCGATGTATACACTGGAATTCAGCTGATCGATCCGGATCCGGTAACAGTTGATGTAAAACACAACTACATTCGTATCAAGGATGAAAATACCGGTGAATTTAGCATGGAAATCAGTGGAGGCAACAATAAGTATGAGGTGGGCTGGGCTTCGCTGCCCGATGGCGATGCTTTTGACAATACGACTGTAATCACCGAGGCAGTATTTGCAGTCGATAATCTGCCGGCTGGCCATTATATGCTGGCTTTGCGTGACACCGCTCATTGCCCCTATTTTGATGGGGACTCCTGGTTTACCCGCGAAATCGAAATTGTAGAACCCGAAAAGGCTTTGGGAATAGCCGCAGACCATGTGATTGATGTGAGCTGCAATAAGTTTACAGATGGAGAAATCGAGGTGGAAGCAGAAGGTGGATGGGGCCCTTATTCCTACGAACTCAGTACGGGTGAGCAAAATAGCGAAGGGATATTCGAAGGCTTAACGGCCGGATCTTATGCTGTGGTAATAACTGATACAGCAGGAGTTTCCTTCAATTCATCTTACCAAATCACTGAGCCTGATACGCTCAATCTATTTATCGATGAGGTAAAAGATGCTACCTGCCCGCTTTATGCCAACGGGCAAATCAGAGCCACTACATTGAATGGAGTGGATGAAGGTGAAGGGCTTTATTATCGAGTCGAGAATTTGGAGAATCGCTCGGAATCAATGGGACAAATGAAGGGTAACCGGGATTACTATTTTGGTCAGTTAACCAAAGGCAATTATGAGCTTTTTGTCACGGATGCACATCAGTGTGTGGCCTCCAAAGAATTTGCGGTTGGGGAACCCGATACTGCACAGATTGCTATTTCCCACAATTATATCCGGGCCAAAGCCGCTCATACCGGAGAGATCTCATCTATGGTTTCTGAAGGCAACCATTATTTTGATTACCAATGGTACAAAGATGACGACCCAACACCCTTTGAAACCGGCCAAACCACAGGCGGGTTGCAGTTGAGTTCTTTAGGGGCGGGTACGTATACGCTTATGGTTAGGGACACAGCCGGGTGTGTTTATGAAGATCAGGAATGGATGGTGCGTGAAATCATCATGGAAGAACCGGATTCGGCATTGAATTTTCTGGTGACCAAAAACCAGGCCGTGAGTTGTTATGGTCGGGAAGATGGTTTTCTGGAAATAAAACCTGTAGGTGGCTGGGGAGACTATCTGGTAAAAATGGACGAAGCCTCTTTTTCACAAAAGTCGGACTTTAGCGACCTTGATGCGCTTGTGTACAACATTACGGTGATGGATAGTGCCGGTATTGAGTATTCCGAATTGGTAGAGGTTACCGAGCCTGACACTCTCCGGGCATCACTTGCTGATAATGATGACATTCTCTGTTTTGGAGGAAGCAACGGTGCTTTTTCTCTGGATATCTCCGGAGGAAATTTGGCCTATTTGGTTTCTGTCGATGGAGAAACCTGGGTGGAAGGTAATCAGGTAGACAATTTGCCTAAAGGTCTCTACACCCCTCAGATAAAAGATACTTTAGGGTGTGCCATTACCATTGATCCGGTTCAATTGAATCAACCTGATGAGATTACCCTGCTGAACGATTCCATTATAAAATCAAGATGTTCCAACAATGAAGGAAGTATTCTTGCCTCTTTCCAGGGAGGTGTAGGTGAGTATGATTATACCTGGTACCAGGATATCAGACAAGATGATGGGAGCGTGCAGCAGGTTTTGATGGAAGAAGAGAAGAGTCAGGATGTCGATAGCCTGTTCTCTGGCCGCTACCAGGTTGTCGTAACCGATGCGCATCAATGTGAAATGCCATTTGAGTTTTTCGTGGGCGATATTACCGATCTGGCCATTACTTCCATTGAAACCAGAGATGTTTGGTGCTGGGGCTATACTGATGGCGAAGCAGTTGCTTCTGTCAGTAAGGGGAATCCACCCTATTATTACACCTGGTCACAGGAGGTGGGAAGTCCTGATGGATCCTCTGCACTGGATATTCCTGCCGGAGATCATCAATTGATGGTCACCGATTCCAAAAATTGTAAAGTGAATCAGGAATTTACCGTGGGAACTCCGGATAGCCTTTCTTATGATACCATTCAGGTTAGACAACCGCTTTGTCTGGGTGGCCAAAAAGGGATGATCCATATTGAAGGAAAAGGAGGGACGTCTGGTTATACCTACTCATGGGATGACGGGACTGCAGGCAGTGAACTGACTGATCTCACTCCTGGAACTTATGAAGTTACCATGACCGACAGTCACGATTGTTCTTCCGGTTTTGCGCTGAACCTTAATTATGAGCGTACTTTAAAACCCGACATTGGAGCCGATACCACAATCTGTCATTATGATATACTGACGCTTGATGGTGGAGATTACAATCGTTTCTGGTGGAGTACCGATAACGGACAATTAGCAACCACCCGCAGCCTGGAGGTAAACTCAGCAGAGACCTATTTCTTAAAAGTCGAGGATGGGGATCAATGTCTTGGTTTTGATACCCTCAAACTGGATATAAGTACCCTGGAGTTTACAGATCTCTCTGTAACCGAGGTTACTTGTGCCAATGCTAAGGATGGAAGTGCAGAAATAGCGGTGAATGCCAGTGAAGATAATTATACCAGAATATGGCCTGACACCTCTGACAAGAAATTTTGGAATGGGCTGTCAGGGGGAGAATATAGCGTACGTATAGAAAATCCTTTGGGGTGTTTCGACCAACAACAGTTTGTGGTCCCCGAACCGGATCCTTTGTCCCTGACCGCTTCCATTGGTGACCCGCTTTGTTATGGTGTTTTCGATGGAGAACTTGAAGTGACGGCCTCCGGCGGGAACGGAGATTATCAGTATGATTGGTCACATGGCCCATCGACTTCCGGTATTAACGGGCTTGAGGAAGGGGCTTATATCTTAAATGTCACTGATGCCAAAGATTGTCGTATTTCGGATACCTATGAACTGTTTTATAAAAGGACCCTTCTTCCCGATCTGGGTGATGATATTTCCCTTTGTAGTGAAACAGAGGCATTCTTGTCACCGGGTACCTTTAATGGATATCAATGGTTTTTGGATGGTCAGCCAATGGGGATCGATAGTTTGCTGGTAGTGAGCGATCCGGGAAGCTATGTGGTGGAGGTCAGTGATGAAGACGATTGTCTGGCTTATGACACGCTGCAGGTTGCTGAAAAATTATCTGATCTGAAACCAGAGTTCCTGATGGCCACCAGTGTGCCTCTGGGAGATACCCTGATGATTGTTGATGTGACTACCCCCAAGCCGTCTTCACTTGCATGGGCATTTTCGGGGGAACATGATGTGGTATCAGATGAGGCCTATTTCTGCGAAGTAATCTTCAGAGATGAAGGATTGCATACGGTGACATTAAGTGCCTTACAAAGTGAATGTGTTGGACAAACTCAAAAACAAATACTGGTTACTCCCGAAGCTCCCGTAGCGGAAGAGAAGAATCAGAGCGACCAGCAATCCTCTGTTTTTAATGATCTCAAAGTCTCACCA
>DHQK01000214.1 GCA_002411085.1 Marinilabilia sp. UBA5340
ATTAACTTGGAATCGTGGAAATCACCATCATATTTAAGCACCTCATTGTCGGGATGTTGCTGAGAAGAAATTCCCTCATTCCCATTATCCAGGTAAATCAAACCATCTTTGTAATTACATTGCGAAAGTGCTGTCCACCATTGCCAGGAAGTGGCATTGGCCAATGTAAGATCATAATGAATTACACGCGCCACATATAAGGCAGTTTTCATTCCCAGGTCGCGTATATTGCCACCTTCTATGTCATCATTTTCTTCAAGGATACAGAACTCACTCTGCCAAAAATCCATTGAGGGGTTAACAACATTCATACTGTCGCGTAGCTTTGTGCGAACATCAATAAGTTTCTCTACGGGCCAGGTGGTAAAGTAACTATGACCTGAAAACAGCGGTGCCGAATTTTTTAACTCACCAATGTACATTGGACTGTCAGGGTCAAGAAATACTCTGAATTGATTTGAACTGCCTGCATATTGTGCTGATTTTTCATACAAAAAATTTAATTCTGCTGCCTCGCCCAATGCAAGATGTGTCTTGAGCCCACGCTTTTCAAATTCATGATCCAAAAAATTTGTCAGAACGAAAAGATCCTCATTTGCAGCAGGAGTCCCCTCCTGTGTTGGATTACTCCAATCCCATTGTGGTTCATTGTAGGGACTCAGATATGTAAACCCAAGTCCCTTTTGTTCAAAATGATGACACACTTCCGCCAGAAAACGGGCATAATCATCCAGTTTGCCATCCTGAATATTTAGTCGGGTACGGTTGGGTGCAGAAAAAGCTTTTCCGTTTTTGGTAAAATGAACCGGTGCAGAATTTGGAAAAGCGAGCGTATTTTCCACTCCAAATTTATGTGCCTGTTTCAAGAACCATTGCTGCCCCGCCTGTTTAGCCCAATTATAAGAGCCGTCAGCATTCAAAAAACATTCCGCCTTGCGCCACGGATTCACAATACCACTGCTATCACCTTGCTCCATGCTTCCTGCCCCTATATTAAAACGCCACAATGATAGTCCTATTCCTTTAGGATTGCCCATCTCATCCAACTCTTTACTAAAGAGCCACTCGGCCATTTTCTCTCTTTTGAAAGCAGGCCAGTTGGCACCTACAAACTGAACACGCCAGGCATCAGAGGCACCAAACGAATGCATTACCTGATACTCTTTATCTTTATTAATATATATAGAAAGCCGTTCTTTCTTCTGGCTCCAAAGTAGACCTGACAATAAAAAAAACAGCCCTGCTACTAACATTGATCTTCTCATAAAACAATTTGTTAAATTTTAAACAACACCATCAAATTAAGTTAATTATCATTCATGTCTTCATTAAAAAACATTCACTCAATCTAACTTATCATTCAACACCCCCGTTATCAACAAGAAAAAATATCACAACTAAAGCACTACAAAACAACAACTTGACCATGATATTTGTAAATCATTCATAATTTTTCATACTTTTGAATTATTTATAACACTAAAAAAGGCGTTTTCTATGTCTCAGAAAATTCAGTCATGATAAAAATCAGAAGCGCATTCACTTGAAAATATCTGTAAACTGTTTTTCTTTTGATTAATTTGCTTCGCAGTATATAGCAATGACATTTACAGATAATAACACATACAATATGCATCAAACCTTTAAGTCAGGAATAATTTTCATTTTCATTATCATTGCATCACTCACTCAAAGTTCTGCAGCCGTAAACATTTTAAAAAATTACAGTGTAGAAGTAATAAACAGTAACCGGGGACTTCCTTCTGATGATGTCAAAGATGTTTTTCAGGATTCAAAAGGTTTTTTATGGTTTTGTACTACTGAAGGACTTATTCGCTATGATGGTTACACATTAAAAACTTATTCCATTGCGCGTCACCACAATAAAGGCCTTATTACCAACCAGTTTAATGCAATCACTGAAGACCAAAAAGGGTTCCTGTGGTGCGCGACAGACCGTGGAATTGCAAAACTTGACAGGCAAGTAGAGACGTTTGTTTTTTTCAATACCCAGTCTCCCGCACCCTACACCTTGTCATACGATGTCATTGAATCTATCGTCATTGATCATAAAAACAATTTATGGCTGGGCACCGCAGGAGCAGGAGTAAATGTAATTAACCCTGAAACGGGAGTAATTGCCACTTACAGCTTATCGTCCGGTACTGCGGGCATGAACTCCGACTGGATAACCAACATTTACGAAGATAAATCCAATAACATCTGGATATCCTCATGGCAGGGAGCATTAACCTTAGTCAGCCCATCAGGAGAAACCATTAAGTCATGGGTGAAGAAAGACTTCCCATTACAACTCACACATTTCTCACCCTATTCGATGACCCAGTCCGGAAAAAATGATTACTGGCTGGGGCTATGGGGAGATGGCATCATTCACTTTTCATTGCAAGAGGACAGCCTGATTGTAAAAGATCACATAAAACCAGATACTTCAGGTGCTGAATCACCGGAAAATATTATTTTCGACCTGATCTTTGATAAAAACGGATCACTTTGGGTGGGTACTCCTACGGGTCTGATGTTAATGAATCATCCTGAAGATGCTGCAGCCCCCTTCATACGATTTGACAATAAATCAAGCCAGATTTCACTATCAAACAACGAAGCTTTTACTCTACTGATTGATGCATCCGGCCTTATATGGGTGGGTACTTCAGGCGGTGGTGTCAATAAAATTGACAATAAAATAAGACTCTTTGAACCGAGAAGAATTTCCAACAAATCACTTTTCCAGGAAAGCCAGTCGGTCTCTTCCTTTTTACGAACCAATTCAAACGATCTGTATATTGGAGTAAAAAGTCTTGGATTCGGGAGGTACAATCCCAAAGACCAATCCTTTGTTCAATACACCAACCTCCCTGAATTCAAACAACTTCCTAAGGATCTGAATACCGTAAATTGTTTCCTTCAGGACTCCAAAGGATTCCTTTGGCTGGGAACACGTTACGAGGGGGTTATAAAATACAATCCCCAATCAGGAGAACATATTGTGATAAACAAAAATAATACCCTGTACAATTTCCCTTCAAGAGAAATATTCGACATCCAGGAAGACCCTTTTGGTCATATCTGGATTGCAACAGAAAACGGATTATACAAATTTGTCTCCTCTGGCGCAAACAGTTTCTCCAACTTCATGATTATAAGGTACGACTCAACTCCCGATACCCCCAACACGCTTAGCAGCAATCGAATTTCAAAAATTCTTATAGACCGCAACAATCATTTATGGGCGGCCACGCTGGATGGCGGGGTAAACCACTCTGTATCTGACATCACCAAACATTACCCCCTGGAATTTCAACGATATCAGGCTGCGGAAAAAGACAGTAACGGTTTAATTACTGATCATATATTAACCATGTTTGAAGACAACGTTGGTAATATCTGGATTGGATCCGGGGGGGGAGGCTTATTCCGTTGGGATCCTGAAGAGCAAATCTTTTTATCGTTTGAGGCATACGTTTCCGGTGATATTATCTACACCATAAACCAGGACAACCACAATCATATTTGGATAGGAACCAACAGAGGCCTGACCAGAATAAAAATTGAAAATAACGAGATAGTGTCCAATTACTTTCTCGAAGAAAACGGGCTCCAGGGAAATATTTTCAACAAAGGAGCTTCATTCAAAGACATTGAAGGCAACCTTTATTTTGGAGGTAATCAAGGATTTAACATATTCACCCCCCTGAATATTGAGCCGGACAACTTCATACCGCCAGTAGTAATCACCGATGTAAAAATCATGAATAAGCCGGTTTCCGTTACCACCACACCAGAAAAACCAATTGTGCTCAACCATTTTCAAAACAACTTTTCCGTAACCTTCGCTGCCCTATCCTATTCACAGCCCGAGAATAATAAATACGCAGTTTTTCTGGAAGGACTGGAAGATACATGGAGAGTAATGGATGCGGATATGCGCACCCTCAATTATGCCAATCTAACTCCGGGAAATTACACCCTGCACATCAAAGGATCCAATAGCCAGGGACACTGGAATCCGACTCCTGAAAAACTGTATATCAAAGTCACTCCTGCCCCATATAAAACATGGTGGGCATTCTCATTTTATGTCTTGGTCTTCGGTGGCATTTTTTACCTGGCATTCAGAACAAAGCAAAAAAACCAGGAAGTCAAACATGCTCTGAAAATTGAGCATATCGAAAGACAAAAATCAGAAAAACTTAACTTTTTCAAACAGGATTTATTTTCAAATATTTCACA
Source organism: Marinilabilia sp. UBA5340 (assembly GCA_002411085.1). Lineage (GTDB taxonomy): Bacteria > Bacteroidota > Bacteroidia > Bacteroidales > Marinilabiliaceae > Marinilabilia. The sequence goes on from DHQK01000214.1 coordinate 4,255, forward strand.
CGAATTCCTTACCCCGCTTAGTATTCTCTCCTGTCTGATTGATGACTGGCGTCATGCCCGAACAAAACCCAACAACAAAGATCTCTCACTAGCGGAAAGAAACATTAACCGACTCAACCGCCTGAACAGACAGTTTCTTTACTTCAGCAAATCTGAAATAGAAAACCTTTCACTCAACGTAAACAAAGGAAATTTAAAAACTTTTACTCAAAATATCTGTGACAACTTTGCTCCCCTTGCCCGCAAAAAGAATATTTTTTTCACATACGATATTGATTGCCCCGAAGTATTACTGTGGTTTGATCAGGAAAAACTGGATATTGTACTCTACAATTTATTGTCCAATGCCTTCAAATTTACGCCCAAAGACCAATCCATCTCACTATCGCTCCACATTACAAAAAGAAATAACAAAACCTTCGCTATTTTTCAGATCAAAGACACAGGCAAAGGTATAGCTGTTGAATTTCAACCTTCTATTTTCGACCGACATAAAACCATCTCAAACAACAACAGCCCCGAAGGTGGTTTCGGCATAGGCTTATCTCTTACCCGATCTATGATTGAAACGCATAAAGGAGAAATTGCTTTGTCGAGTATACCGGAGAAGGGCACCACTGTTTCTTTCTCTATTCCGGTAAGCAGAAATGCCTTCGACAAACCAGAAATAACTGATAACCAACAAGCCCCCATCCCTCCCGGCTTCATTGAAGCAGAGAACATAGAAGAAGAAACCATTCTCAGAATAAAAAACCTACAACAAACCTCTGATCAAAAGCCCAAAATTCTGCTGGTGGAGGACAATACTGATTTTCGAAGATTACTTAAAGGCAATCTGGATGGAATCTTTTCGGTCCTGGAGGCTCCCAATGGAATTATAGGCTATGAAATGGCCATTAATAAGCTACCGAACATCATCATTTCTGATGTCCTTATGCCCTCGATGAGCGGAATAGAATTGTGCAAAAAAATAAAACAAAACGAAGCCACTGCACACATTTA
>DHQK01000210.1:0-2618 GCA_002411085.1 Marinilabilia sp. UBA5340
GAACCTTTCACTATGGAAAATGGTACGATGACTAATACCTTAAAATTGAAAAGACGGAAGATCGAGGAGAAATACCGGGAGGTGATTGATGGAATGTATCGTTGATGGAGAGACATTTTTCTTAATATGTTGGATAGAAGGATTTTGATAATTGATATAAAATAGGATTACTTTGTATAATAAGTATAGTAGTATAGTTGATGTGATTTTAGCATTGTTTTTATACCGATAGACAGGCCGTTTTTGTGTGAATAATATCTAAAATTACAATGATAATATCTGTAATTAAAAATATCATATTTCTTTAAATCATATATTTGAAGATAATTACAAGAACCTAAAACCTCGATAACCCAAAATGTATATCTGCTTAAAACATTATAATGTTTTTTTAGTCTTCAATATAAGGAGGATATCGTTTTTCTGTTGTCCATTTTTAGTTCTTCTACCGTCTTTTTTCTTCGGATTTAACTTGGTTGCTTTTACTCCGCTGCTATTATCTTATAAGAATATGTATTTGTTCTACTATTATGATAAGCTGAGGGAGGATGTTTTTAATTAATATGATTATTGCTATGTTTAAGGGTGTACTTATAAAAATTACGACTTTGTTGTCTATTGCTTTCTTATTTTGTCAATGTGGATTAGAAAATGGACAAGGTGACAATGTTATAGAGAAATTTATTAATAAAAGGCATCTGTTAATAATTGAAAATGATAGTTGTGATGTAAATATTAGAGAGAGGAACAGTAGTTCTATTGAGATAGTCAAAAATGCCTTTTATGATTCACCATTTTTAAGGCTCGATTGTGAATCTATATCACTAAAAAAATTGATTAGTCTTACATTAAATGTTGATACTTCATTTATCGTTTTTGAAGATAACTTGCTTAATAGTAAACATTACAGGGCATTTGTTCATCAGAAGGAAACCAATGAAAAGGAAGACTCTAAACTTAGAAAAAAGATAATAGGTGCACTTGGACTGTTCGTAGAAAAAGAATTTATTACTGTCGATACAACGGTTGTTTCATTGAGTGATAAAAACAAATACTTAATGTACTTGAGTGAGCAGAAAAATGGAAAAGAATCAAGTTTCCAAATTTCAAGAGCAAGTCTCCCTGATGGATCAAAACTTGTTTCTGGTTCAATGACATTTGATAACTATAAGTTAAGTGAGATAATGTCTAAAATTGGAGAAGAAGTGGATAAGACTCTGGTAATTAATGCTGATGTGAATAAAACAATCACCTATAGCATAAAATTCAGTGATTGGGAAGCATTAAAGGAAAAACTTGAAGATGATTTAGGATTGAGTTTTAATACATATAGCTCACAAATAGGAATATACAAAGTGAAAACAGGAGGCTGATTGATAGGCTTGATGGTATTTGAGAGGATGACAAAAAATGCACTACCTCTGTGATTGAGAGCGGAATAGGAAGTGCATCTCAAATTTGAATGTAATTATTAAATAAAAAGTGTTTAATCTGGTAGCTCCTATTGAGTGAGTGATACCTTTTTCAATACCTTGAAGAATAATTATGAGTTTAAAAATAGTATTATCTGTTTCGTGGCTGTTTTTGTTGATCAACTTTTCCACAAAATATAATTTAGAGTCAGATCATATATACTTAGAGACTTTTAATGATGAGGAACATAGAGATCTAACGCTTTTAATTGATTTTTCCGACGACTTAGTGCAAAAGAAAACTCAAAAGAATAATATTAATGAAGCGTATCATCTTTATTTTGACAGACTTCAGGCCGCTATGCTTCAAGGTTATTTTATCGTTCCAATTGATGATAAAGAGAAGTTTCATCTTTTAGAGAATGTAAATGGAAGTACTATCGATGAAATTTGGCATGTTGATTCTTTGGGTGGAAAAAGGACTGATCATAGATCTAAAGTTAAGTTAACCTTGAATATTAATGGTAAATTCATTGACTATATTGAAAAGACCGGGAATACAGATTCGATCTTTTATGGGATACATGATATCTTTGTTGCAATGGGGGATATTCATAGAAGTGGTTTTATTAATTTTTTAGCTGAAGGAAATAATATTGATTTTAACAAGATTAGATATCGATTGCTCGCTGTGGTTTGTTTGTTGTCCATTAATGAGCCACTTGAGAGGTCGGAGTGATAAAAGACAAAAAAAATCAGCTATTCCTAATTCCTGCTAAAATATTATTTGATTTCTGCCCCTTCCGGTGGTTTCCGCTTCCACCGTCTGTGCGACCACAGCCAATTATCAGGATGCCTGCGGATGTAGTTCTCCAAAACAGTAGCATACTGTTTGGTGATTTCACCCTGCTCGGTTTCCTTTGGCTTCTCTGTGAGTACAGAGAGTTTTAGTTCATAATACCCTCTCTTTATTCTTTCAATATCTGCAAAAACTACGGGGTAATTGTTGTTGCGTGCATGTTTTTCGGGCCCGTGGAGGAATCCGGTTGTTCGTCCCAGAAAATTAAACCAGTGTGCAGAGGTCACTTTGGAAGGACTCTGATCGGCAGCCATCAGGTAAAGTGTAGGTTTGCCCTTGTTTTCGGCAAAAGTATTGGTGGTACCTTTGGTGGGCGAGAGGATCGTGCCGAAACGGGAGCGCGACCA
>DHQK01000210.1:2938-6369 GCA_002411085.1 Marinilabilia sp. UBA5340
ATACCGGCCGACAGACTTCCCCATTCCCAGTTACCAATGTGTCCCGTTACTACAATAACACTTTTCCCTTGTTCATGAAACTGGTTGAGTACTTCCGGATTAAGAACCTTGTGGCGCTTTATCACTGTTTTGCGCGACATTGAAAAGCTTTTTAGTCCTTCCAGAATAATGTCGGATAAGTTTCGGTAATAAGTATTGATTGTTTGTTCCCGTTCATCGTCTGATAATGGCAAATCCGACTTTTTCAGGTTGTCTTCAATGACTTTGCGGCGGTATTTAAAAACGCTGCCCAGTAGCCATGAAAAAAAGTTTGAAATGCTATAAAGAAGGGGGAAGGGAAGTAGGGCGATGAAGCCTAAAAGAAAGAGGAAAAGAAAGGCTCCTAAATATCTGCTTATTGTCTGAAACATACTTTACATAAATAGATTTGTTTAATAAATTACAATCCGGGTTAAGGCGTAATTACGGATTGTTGCCGGAAAAGTTTCCTGAATATTAGTCTGCCGGGCGAACTTCTATACAAAAGGTTGTCTCTTTTCCCGGTTGGGAGCTGGCAGTAAGTTTTCCTCCATGTAAGCGGATGATTTGACGCGATAGGCTGAGACCTATGCCACTACCGGATTCACGGGTTGTAAAAAAGGGCACAAATATCTCCTCCAGCAAATCCGGAGGTATTCCGGGACCGTTATCTTTGATGCATATTTCGACTTTCCCCTCCTGGTTACGACGTGTTTGAATCTGTATGTTTCCGTTTGCCTGCTCATCCAGGGCTTCGGTGGCGTTTTTTAACAGGTTTATCAGTACCTGAGGAAAAAGCTTTTCGTCGGCAGCAATTTGTAAATCAGGATCATTTATTTGTAACGATATTTGAATGTCAGGCCAAAGTGATTTATTCAGAAGAACGGTGTTTTCTATAAGATTACGGAGATTTACCGGCTTCAGCTCCGGTTTGGGGAGGCGGGTGAGTTTGCGGTAGGATTCTACGAAGTTGATGAGGCCTATGCCTTGTTGTTCAATGACTTCAAGTCCTTTGGCCGTTTTGGCAATGGTGGTTTTTGAAACCATTTCAGGTCTGATTACTTCGCCGTCACGGATGTAAAGGTTCTTTAGGTTTTCGGAAAGAGATGTTACCGGGGCAATGGAATTCATGATCTCATGGGTGAGCACACGGATGAGTTTCAGCCACGATTCCATTTCTTTTTCGCTGAGTTGGTCATTGATATCCTGTAAAGATACAAGTCTAAGCGTCCGGTCTTTGTTTTTGAATGACGTGGATTTCAGAAGTAGGTTAATGTTTTTTCCTGATGTTGACTTGATGGTGTGCATTCGTTGATCACCAGGTAGCAGGTTTTTCAGAACGTGTGCCAGCTGACTGTCCACTTTATGAAGTTGGCGAAGATGGGTCAGTTGCTCCAGGCCAAGCATTTGCTTCAGGTTTTTATTGGCATTGAAGATGAATCCTGTATCATCAAATGACAAAATACCTGTGGCTACATGGTCTGTCAGGGTTTGAAAGTATTGCTCCTGTTGCCGGCTTTCGGTCTTAATTTCTTTCAATTGTTCATTGATCCGGTTTAGGTTGGAGCTGAGTTCGTTCAGGAAAGGATCATTCTGTAACTTGGGGAAAGAAAGCGCAGAGTCTTCGTTTCGGACGGCATCGAAAAAATAGCTGATTTTGCTGAAGAACCGGTTTTGGTAGGAAATCAAGTTCCAGGTGAATATGAAAAAAAGAAGGGTCGCAGCTATTCCAATGAATTGGATGTTCAGGTAGAAAAAACCTAATGCTGCCGTGATGGCTGAAACAGCAATCAGAAGTATCAGGATGACTGAACGTGTATGAAATGAAATGCTCATTAAAGATTAAATTTTTTCATCTTATTATACAATGTTTGACGTGTAATGCCCAGTTGAGCCGCTGCAGCGGTGATGTTTCCAGGGTGATTGTCGAGGGCTGTTGAAATTAGTTGCTTTTCCATTTCTTCAAGACTCAGTGTGGTGTCAAGGCTTCCGGTATTACTTCCGGTGACAGGTCTCAGGAAAAAATCGTCGGGTTTCAGGATATTACTGTCGCTCAGAATTACTGCTTTCTCAATGGCATGTTCCAGTTCCCGGATGTTTCCCGGCCAGTTGTATTTCAAGAGTTTCTCCTGTGCCTGCTTGTTGATTTTCAGTTGAGATTTGTTGTATTTGGAAGCATACTTTTTCAGGAAAAAATCGGCCAGAATCAGCAAATCTTCACCTCGTTCTCGCAACGGAGGAACTTCAATGTGTATGGTGTTGATCCGATAGAGGAGATCTTCTCTGAAAAGTCCTTCTCTGACGAGTTCCGGCAGATTCCGGTTGGTGGCGCAAATCAGGCGGATGTCAACAGGCATGGGCTGGTTAGAGCCAAGCCGGGTGACCTCCCTGTTTTGAAGAACTGTCAGTAATTTGGATTGAAGATGTAGGGGGAGATTTCCAATCTCATCAAGAAAGAGGGATCCACGGTGAGCTACTTCAAATTTGCCTGCTCTGTTTTCTTTCGCATCAGTAAATGCGCCTTTGACATGTCCAAATAGTTCACTCTCGAAAAGTGATTCGCTGATGGCTCCCATGTCCACATTTACAAGTATTTCATCGTTCCGTGAAGAGAGATGGTGTATTTCCCGGGCAATTAGTTCTTTGCCTGTTCCGTTTTCTCCGGTAATCAATACGTTGGTATCGGTTTTCGCCACTTTGCGTACCAGATTGAGTACTTTCATCAATTGGGGGGAGGAGCCGATGATGTGTTTTCGGTTGTTTTGGAAACTGCTCTTCAGGTCTTTTTCCCGTTGCTTCAGGGTATTGACCTCTCCACGCGACTGGCTGAGTTGAATCGCTGCTTTGACCGTGGCCAGTAGTTTGGTGTTGTCCCAGGGTTTCAGAACAAAGTCTGTTGCTCCCGTTTTCAGTGCATTTACGGCCAGCTCCACATCCCCATAGGCAGTAATCATCACTACTGATAACTCCGGCTTTAGGGTTTTTATCTGCCGAAGCCAGTAGATTCCCTCATTTCCGGTATTTGCCCCGGTTTTAAAATTCATGTCCAGCAATACCAGATGGTAATCTGTTTTCGCCAGTTCAGCGTTGATCTGATTTGGATTGGAGATACACACAACCTTGTCGAAATCCGACGAAAGAAGAAATTCCAGGGCCGTTAGCACACTTTTGTTATCATCAACGATCAGTATGTTTCCTTTAGCCATATTATTTGTTGGTATAAAGTTGCAATCTGTCCTAACCTGATTATTTCACAAATCTGATAGATCAAATGTATAGGGTAAATTAACCGAATGCAAAATTGTGTCAAAATATTTTACAGGTGTACGTATGTTTTTTTTACACCATTGAGGTGGGAGGTGAGATTATCTTGTTGTTTGTCAGGTTGTTGTTTGTTTTGGTATGGTTGTGGA
>DHQK01000116.1:0-1209 GCA_002411085.1 Marinilabilia sp. UBA5340
GCTGGCCCATCCTATCATGGGGCTGGGTTGGGTATTGACAGTTTTTCAGCAGGGTTTTGTGGGGATTTCAAGCCTTCAGACCATCATGGGACGAAAAGGCACTGATGATGAACGAAAACCGCTACCCAATGAAGTCCGAAACCAGCTTTTCAGGAAAGGCATCACCTTCAAAAACTTATCGTACACTTATCATAACGGAGAACATCCTGAACTCAAAAACATATCCTTCCGTATCTCCCCAGGCCAGGTAGTTGGTATAACGGGGAAGGTGGGCTCCGGAAAAACAACCTTGATCAATCTGGTCAACGGATATCTGCGTCCTTCTCCCGGACAACTGTATTTAGGCGATAAAGATGTCAGCGAATTAAGTGGCGAAGATATGCGCTCCATTGTAAAAACTGTCACTCAGGAAGTCTTTTTGTTTTCTGACAGCATTGAAAACAACGTCAAATTTGGCTCTCAAAAAGAAAAACATCCCAATATTTTCGAAGATGTCATTTTCAAAAGTGCATTTGCTGAAGAAATGGCCCGTTTCCCTAAACAAGAGAAAACACTGGTAGGAGAAAAAGGCATTATGTTGTCTGGAGGCCAGAAACAACGCATCAGCTTGGCCAGAGCCCTTTATACCCCCAGCAAACTATTGATTCTTGACGATGTTTTTTCTGCAGTTGATACCGATACCGAACGTTTTCTGATCAAACAAATATTTGAGCAACATCCCGCTGAAAGCCTTTTAGTGGTTTCCAACCGAACCAGCGTTCTGGAAAAGACCGATTTCACGATAGTATTGAACAATGGTGAAATTGAAGCTATTGGCACACACCAGGAACTGATCAGGAAATCACCCTTCTACAGGGAAACCTGGGAATTGCAGAAATAAAGAATTGAAAAGATGAAAAAAGAGAATTGGTAAAAAGGAGAAAATCATAATATGGCCAAGATATTATCCAATAAAGACTGGCAGCTGATAAGAAAGTTTGGGCATTACTTTGTTCCACACAAAAAATGGCTCATCATCAGTCTCTCATCAATACCCGTCACTACGGTTGCAAGTATTCTGTTTCTGTGGCTGATGGAGCGGATGATTGACGATTTCATTGTACCTGGCGATGTAACAGGTGTTAAACTATATGCTGCATTGCTGGCTGGAGTTCTCCTCCTCAATCTTTTATTTGACGGTCTTTACAGCTACACCTTTTCCAAAGCAGG
>DHQK01000116.1:1355-2721 GCA_002411085.1 Marinilabilia sp. UBA5340
GCAGCAGGTATATTAGGTCTTTTATCTGAAAGTATAAAAACTACGGCCCTGGTGGGATACCTGTTTTATCTCAACTGGAGGCTTACGCTTGTGCTGTTGTTGGTTGTGCCGCTAATTGTACTGGTAATGCGCTATCTGCGAAAAAAAATCAGAGCAGCTTACGACCAGTCCCGCAGCAGCCTGGCTAAATCGGCGGCATATCTGCAGGAATCTCTCAACGGCATGAAAACCATTCAGCTTTACAATGCTGAAGATGAAGCCTGGGGAAAATACAATGCACTGAATAAGTCGTATTGCGACGCCCAGAATCGTTCCAATGTATATGATTCAGCCCTCTATTCTATTGTCGAAGGCATCACTTCTGTAGCCACAGCCTTAGTGCTCTTTTATGGAGCCATTCAGGTTTGGGATTATGGCTATACTATGGGGGTTTTGGTGGTATTTATCACCACACTGGGACGCTTGTTTATCCCTGTTCGCCAGTTTGCACAACAAATATCCACCATTCAGAGAGCACTTTCGGCGCTGGAGCACATCAGCCATCTTTTTGGTCAGAAGACAGAGGAGGACACTGCAACAACACAAACACCTCCCACTATTGCGTTAAAGGAAATAACTTTCGAAAACGTTTCTTTCCGATATACAGAAGACACACCGGATGTTTTGAAAAACGTATCCTTTTCGTTAAAAAGGGGAAACCGAATTGCCCTGGTCGGGACTACCGGTTCCGGAAAATCCACCATCATCAGGCTACTTACAAAAACATACACTGGATACCGGGGATCTATAAGGATCAATGGGCAGGAGCTAAGGGATATCCCGCTATCCCAGATTCGTGACGCAATGGCGCTGATGCAACAAGACATTTTCATGTTCAACGATACGGTGCGTTTCAACATTTCGTTAGGACGCGAAAACATTGGGAATAAAGAGGTGGAAGAAGCCTCCTCCTTTGTCTACGCCGATCACTTCATCAGGCAGCTTCCGGGCCACTATGATTATATTATTCAAGATAATGGAGACAACTTATCCAAAGGGCAGGCTCAGCTAATCTCTTTCGCGCGGGCCATTAGCGGCAACAACGAACTGATAATCCTGGACGAGGCAACCAGTGCTGTAGATTCTCTAACCGAAAATTATATCCAGAGAGCCATTGAAAACATCTTTTCATCCAGAACAGTTATCGCTGTAGCTCACCGACTTAGCACCATCAAGCATAGCGACCAGATACTAGTGCTGGAACAAGGACAGATCATTGAACGCGGAAATCATGATGAACTGGTAAGTCAAGGGGGCAAATATGCCCACTTGGTAAAAAGCTGGGAGGAGAAAAAAGCAGACTCTTCGTCACCGGAATAAAAGTATT
>DHQK01000247.1 GCA_002411085.1 Marinilabilia sp. UBA5340
GCCAATGGAGGACATTACTATGTGACTATGAGTACCACCGATTTGGAGTGGACCGCCACCTGGCTGCCCAAAATTTCGGTGGGAGGAGCTGTTGAGGATTCATTGGCTTTCTTTAAATCACAGGAGTTGTGGGCCGGAGTGATTGAAACGACTGCTGCCGGGGCACAAGTCACCTTGAGTAGTGATGCCTTGCTCTACAATACCGGCACCGGAGATGCCGATGACGGCGCACTTGCCACAACTGTTTCCTTCGCTGAAGGTGAGAGTGGTGAAATTATGCTTGCAGATGCTCCCGGAAACTTCACAGTGCCATCAGCAGGAAGCAATACTATCACACTTGATCTGGCAGGTGCTTCGGGTTGGACTTATACTATTGAAGAAGGAGAAAATCTGCCACAGGAAGAAGTTGTTATTCCCTTCTTGTATCTTCCCGGGTCAAAAGACGGAGAGACCGGTGGAGACTGGACTTTTGATAACTTTATCCCTCAGTTGAATGATACGCTTTACGGAGGTTTAGTGGGCATTAATTCCCAGTGGGGATTCCAGATGTTTACAGCACCGGAATGGGGGGTCGATTATTATACCATGGGCGAGAGTGAAGGCCTGCTGGAGATGAATGTGGAAGGCCGTAATATTCCTGCTCCCGACCCGGGGACTTATTGGGTAAAAGCGGATGTGAAAAACATGACCTATGAGCTAATTCCCTTAGGAGATGTGTTGTATTTGTCAGGTCTCAATGATGTGTGGGACTTTAATACATCTATTCCCAAAACCGGTGACGGTGTTTATTCGGGGACTATCGAGGTAACTTCACCTTCTCCCTGGGGATTTGCACTTTATATTGAGGCAGATAACTGGGATGATAAATTTGGCGGAAGCGATGGGACCCTTAGTTATGGAGGAGCAAACATAACCGATGATAATGAGGTAGGAACATACACTTTGACAGTAGATTTGTATAATCTTACTTATGAGATGACGTTGAATCAATAAATCAATCTTTCCCTTTTTGATCCGCCCCTGTCAGGGTTTTTAATCCTGTCAGGGGCTTTATTTTAGACAATAGAACTAAATGAATTATAACATGTAAGGCTATTTTAAAGTGCAGGTTCCTCATATTCAAGGGGAAATAAGGTTAAGCAGCCAAGGCTTTCTGGGGCAATGCCAAAAAGGACAATAAAATATAAATTTAAAATAGGGCTGCTGACTTATTCAACAGCCCCTAAATTAAAAAAAAGGGTTGCTGACTTTCAGAAACCCTAAAATTGAATGATATGAGAGAAATACTATTAATCATACTGTTTTTTGTATTTGCAGCTGTATCAGGTCAGCATTCCCGTCATGCTTATGTGGATGACGAGGGTGTGTTGCGTTGGCAGGATGATCAATCTGAAATAAGGGGTTTTGGAGTCAACTACTCCGTTCCGTTTGCACATGCTTTCCGTATGGCTGAAAGGATGGATATTGACCTTGAGGAAGCTATCAGGCAGGATGTATATCATTTCGCCCGGCTCGATCTGGATCTTTATCGCGTGCATGTGTGGGATACGGAGATTTCCGATTCTGTGGGGAATCTGTTGGAAAATGAGCATCTGAGGTTGTTTGATTTTGCCATTCAAGAGATGAAAAAGCGCGGAATGCGATTTGTGATTACTCCCATTGCTTTTTGGGGCAACGGCTGGCCCGAGCCTGACGAGGATACACCCGGGTTTTCTAATAAATATGGGAAAGATGCCTGTCTTACCAATTCCGATGCCATAGAAGCACAGGCCAATTATCTGGAGCAGTTTCTCAATCATAAGAATTCCTTTACCGGGATTGCCTATAAAGACGACCCTGATGTTATTGCTTTTGAAATCTCCAATGAGCCTCATCACAAAGGAAGCGTGGAAGAGGTGAAGAGCTACATTAACAAGATGATTTCTTCAATGAAAAAAACCGGTTTGCAAAAGCCTGTTTTCTATAATATGAGCCATAGTATTCATTTGGCAGATGCCTATATGGAAGCCGATTCAGATGGGGGAACCTTTCAGTGGTATCCGTCGGGACTGGTGGCCAACCATGCGCTGGAGGGGAACTACCTGCCTCATGTAGCCGAATACAAAATTCCTTATGAGGATCACCTGGGATTCAAAAGAAAGGCTAAAATTGTGTATGAGTTTGACCCTGCCGATGTGGCCGGAAATTACATGTATCCCGCCATGGCCCGCAGCTTCAGAGAGGCCGGATTGCAGCTGGCAACTCAGTTTGCTTATGATGCTTTGTTTCTGGCCCCTTTTAACACCAATTACGGCACGCACTTTATGAATCTGGCTTATGCTCCACAAAAAGCCCTTAGTTTAAAGATCGCGTCAGCCGTTTTTCATGAAATTCCACGGAATGCTGATTTTGGAGCCTTTCCAGGGAATAACTCTTTCGACAATTTCAGAGTTAGTTATGAGGAGAATCTGGCTGAATATCTTTCAGAAAACCGGTTTTATTACACAAGCAATACAACTTCAATGCCTTCAGATATTACGGAGCTGAAGGAAATAGCTGGTTTTGGAAGTAGTCCCGTTGTGAAATACAATGGGCTGGGCGCTTATTTTCTTGATGAAATAGAGCCGGGAATCTGGCGCCTGGAGGTAATGCCCGATGCCTTTTGGCTTAAGGATCCTTACAGTCCGGTCGATCCCAATGTGCAAAAAACTGCTGTGCTGCATGCAGAACATTCTATGACCATTCAATTACCACAACTTGGAGATGCTTTCTCGGCTCAGGGTATCAATGAGGCGAATTCTCTGGTAGCTATTGCCAATGAAGGGGCAATTGATCTTACTCCCGGGGTCTATTTATTGAGGAAGAAGGGACTCTCAACGAAAATTGATGTTCAGAGCCCTTTTAAAAACATTGTGCTCAATGAATATGTAGCTCCGGCATCGGATCTGGATACGGTTTTGGTACGAAATAAAACGTCGCAATCAATCAATATGAGTGATGAGGTGGAGATTTCTTTTGATGTAATCTCCGCAGAGAAGCCTGAGGAGGTTGCAGTGTTCGTGGGGGAAGGACAATACCGAAGCCGGCGTTTTGAAGCTGAAGAAATTGCTCCTGATCAATACAGGGCTTTGTTACCAGATGAATTAAACCGGCACCAGACCTTGAACTATTATATAGGCGTGAAGCAACCCGATGCTGGCTGGAGAACCTTCCCTTCTGGTATTGCAGGAAATCCCGGTGATTGGGATTTTTCTTCACGCCAAGGCTACAGTCTTGATATATTGCCGGATGACTCCCCACTTTTGTTATGGAGTGCTGATGATCATGAGTTTTCATCCTCCTCCTGGCGACAAGGAGTTGGCGTACTTCCGGATTTTAACAGAAGAGTACTCTCTTACAACTTTACTCCTGACGAGGCAGATTTTTCAGGAGATGAGCCGTTTCATGCATTCAAATATTATTTTGGGGAGAAAATTGCCGGACGCCAAAAAAGCATTTTATCAAAGGAGAAGCTGGTTCTAAAGGCAAAGGTGAGATCCGGAACGCCTCCGGAACTTCATATTTCACTGATTGACAAATCCGGATTGGTTCGGAAATACCCGATGAAACTGAATGCCCATGATGAATTTTATACAGTAAGTCTGAATGATTTTAATGTAGGTCCCATTGCTATTGTTCCCCGCCCATTTCCCGATTTTCTGCCATGGTTCGCCGGCCCGGGAGATGCTGCAGATTTTAATATGGCTGAAATAGAAATGGTACAGATTGTGTTACCTGCTCAGGAAGTTGAAGGGGCTTTTGATTTTTATTTAGATGATATTTGGTTAGAGTAATTCAAAAAAGCAGGTTAAAACCAAATTGTCCTTTTGTTGTTAATTTAATTCATCAAAAAAACTATTGACATGAAAACATCAAAAGATTTAGCTTCCCTGATATTGCGATTGGGATTTGGCTTTTTTATAGCTTTCGGGCATGGATTAGGAAAACTGCAGATGCTCATTTCGGGGGATATTCAATTTCCGGCCTTGTTTGGTATTCCCTCAGTGGTCAACCTGACTTTAGCTGTTTTGGCTGAGTTTGTTGCCGGTGTTATGGTATTGATTGGTCTAAGAACCCGTTTGGCAACCATTCCACTGATGATTACTATGCTTACTGCAGCTTTTGTAGTGCATGGAGGAGATCCACTGTTTTCGTCAGGTGGTGCCAGTAAAGAATTTGCTCTGATTTATTTTATTGCATTCCTGGGAATTTATTTCCTTGGATCAGGAAGATACTCTGTGGATGCAGTTACCGGAAGACGTTCCTGATATGTATTGGGAAAGTGAAAGTGTTAAAAACGATTAAGGTTTTGGCCGGCAGGGATTAAGAGTGGTAAGTGTTGCTCAGAAATGCTAAATTTATCTACCAGATGACAAAAAATATCCACTTTTTGTTTGAAGTTGTTAAAAGTTGTCTATCTTTGTCGCCAAGAAAGTTTCGCCTTTCCCTTAGATCAGAAAAAAATCCAGAAAAAAGGTTCGGTGGTTTGCCGGACCTTTTTTTGTTGAATTTTCTTTAACATGATGAAGAAGGAATCCTTTTTTTACTATTTTTGCAGCATCAAACATGGGTTGTTAGCTCAGTTGGTTTAGAGCATTACCTTGACAGGGTAGGGGTCACTGGTTCGAATCCAGTACAACCCACAAAAGGCCGGCAGGATTTTCCTGACCGGCTTTTTTTTTGGCATGGATGCAATTCCTTAACTTTTATTATTTTTGAACTTTACAATCAGCCCCCTGAGAGAAAGAAAATAAGTAAGAAACGTCTTCAGGCGGGGAAAAGGGGATATATTTATGACAGAATACAATGCAGAAAACTGGGACCTGATGGTTCTGGAAGTGAGCAAACGTTTTAAAGTTACAGCGGATTTTGATTTTATGCTTTTCCTGATTGGCATTCAGGAACTGGGCCGGGGAATGAAGCCTTATGAGCGACAGGAGAAGATGGATCTGATAAATCTGGGCAAATGTACATTGCTGAGCCGCGAAGGATATCTTAAATCCACCGGACACGATGAGGAAGGATGGCCCCAGTTTGAGGAGATTAAGAAACTGAAATCCTTAACCCCTTCCTTGATGAATCATTTGTTGAAGAAATCAGCTTTCGAATACCTGAAGATACAATTACAATAATCAGATAAACAGAAAAATCATGACACCATTTCTTTCTTTTCGGAAAGCATCTATGTTTTCATTTCTTATGGCCCTTGGGATATTACTCACTTTTTGTGACGAACCTGAGAAGAAGGTGCTTGTAAAAACACCTTATGGTAATATGAAAATTAAACTTTATAACGATACCCCGCAGCACAAGGAGAACTTCCTAAAATTGGTGGAAGAAGGCTTTTATGACGACCTGCTTTTTCACCGGGTCATCGAAGGTTTTATGATTCAGGGAGGTGATCCCGAGTCTAAAGATGCTGAAAAAGGTGCCCGGCTTGGATCCGGCGGTCCCGGATATACCATTCCTGCAGAAATCACTTTTCCCAGGCACTTTCATAAAAAAGGAGCGCTCGCTGCGGCTCGTCAGGGAGACCAGGTAAATCCCGAGCGGGAGTCATCCGGTTCGCAGTTTTATATTGTACAGGGAGAAACTTTTACCATTGGGAAACTAGACACCATGGAGATGCAAATGTCTAAACGCGCTTTGCAGTCCCGTATGTTTGAAAAAATAACTCCTTTTCAGGATTCTCTGATGGCCATGCGCCAAAGAGGGGATCGGGAGAATTTTGAAGCCCTTATTGCTCAGCTTGAAGAGGAAGCCAAAGCCGAATTGGGTGATTCAGCTGAATTCAAATTCCCTGAGGAAGTACGTGAGGCGTATACCACCATTGGCGGAACCCCAATGCTGGATAATACATATACGGTATTTGGCGAAGTAGAAGAAGGACTGGATGTGATTGATTCTATTGCAAAAGTTAATACGGATCAGATGGATCGTCCGCTAGAGGATATTGAAATGACGATGGAAATTATTGAGGAATAATATTTGCATACTTCTTTGACCGGGTTGCATTTTGCAATCCGGTCATTTTTTTAATTATACCTGAAGGATATGCGGAGATTTTTTATTTTTCTAATTGCCATTTGCTTCCTTTTAGCAATGGAACCTGTGAATGGGCAGGAGTACACGCATTATGTGGTCATCAAAACCAATATGGGGAACATGAAGGTGAAACTATACAATGATACCCCCAATCACCGGAATGAATTTCTGAAACTGGTGAATAGTGATCATTTCGACGGCACCCTTTTTTACCGTATTGTCAAAGATTTTGTAATTCAGGGAGGATCTTCCGATTCACGCAATGCGCCTGCAGGTAAGCATATCGGTTACGGAAACTCTGCTGTTAATATCGATGCTGAGACGCAAGATCATCATTTCCATAAAAAAGGTGCACTTTGCGCCCCCCGACAACCCGAAAATATCAATCATTTCAAGATGTCGGATGTCTCTCAGTTTTATATTGTTCAGGGACGGGTTTGGACCGATGAACAGCTCGATATTATTGAAAAGAACAATAATATTCCCATTAAAAATAAATTGAAAAGAGAGATTTATCTTCCACGGAAAGAGGAGCTGGCAAAACTCAAAAAGGAAGATCCCTCTGCATTCAATGAACTGCTGCGAGAGATTAAACAAAAAATTAATTTTGAATATTCGCTTTCTGATTATATTGAGTTTTCGGATGCCCAAAGACAAGCTTATACTACGATTGGAGGACTTCCGGATCTGGATGGTGAATATACGGTATTTGGCGAGGTGGTTGAAGGACTGGGTGTGATAGATAAAATTGCGGCACTTAAGACCGATAAAAATGATCGCCCCTTTACAGATGTGGTTATTCAGGTTGAAGAAATTGCACAATAATAATTGTTTGTTTATGCTCAGTTATTCCAGATGGTTAAATTTATTATTTTCCGGATTCTTTCTTATTTCCCTTTGGGGATGCAATAGCGGAAAGGGCAAATCCTCCGATGACAAGAATGCAATCTCCCATGGCTCTTACCAGGATAATATTAAAGCCATGGTGGAGATTCGTACTTTCGATCACTACAATCGCGCGTTGAAAAGAGGTTTTGGCTTTTTTGTGGACGAGAATCTGGTGCTCACCAACTTCGAATGGATCAAAGGAGCTTATAAAGCAGAAATTGCTCCCGTTGGAACCCGCGATATGACGGAAGTAGAAGGATATACTGCCTACGATCACAACCTGAATCTGGTGGTGCTGAAGGTAAAACAAAACAACGCGGATTACATCAAGGTCAAAGGCAGCCTTGCACAGCCCGATACGCTGTACACTTTAAAAAGACCTAAACGTAAACTCTTTGTAGTAAAGGCGCTTGCAGGTAACTATCAGGATTTGGATTCCTTGGGTTTCTGGACTGTTCCGGATAACATAAAGGAAGGCAAACCGGCCTTTAGGCTGAATCATGAATTTATGGGAATCGTTCAGGAGAGAGGCTCCGGGGACTCATTACACAGGGTCGTGCTTTCCAAAAAGTACATCGCCCGCCTCTTGAAAGAGCAGAACGAACGGGCTGCTTCCATCTATGATCTGCGAATCAAAACTGACAAAGTATATATTTCGCATAAAAAGGTTGCTGGATTTCGCATAAAAACCACCATGGGAGATATTGTCATTCGTACTTATGATGAGTTGCCGGCCTACCGGGATAATTTTATAAAACTCGTTAGCGACCAGTTTTATGATAGTCTGACGGTTCACCGGGTATTGAAAAACTTTTTGATACAAATGGGGGCCGCCGACTCAAAGTATGCAGGTAAAGATGATGTGGTGGGCTGGAAAGGTCCGGGCTATACTTTACCTACCAAAATAGTCCCCTCCCTTTTTCATAAGCGTGGAGCGGTTGCAGCCTCCAAACTTCCGGCCGCCCGTAATCCACGAAACCGCTCAGACGGTTCTCAGTTTTTTATTATTGCAGGCCGTATTTTTACCGATGAGGAACTCAATGAGATAGAACAGGAAAAAGGGTTTCGCTTTACCCCCACCCAGCGGGAAATCTATACTACCGTTGGTGGAGCTCCCTATCTTGACGGAGATTACTCTGTTTTTGCAGAAGTGGTAAGTGGCATGGATGTTGTTGACAAAATTGCATCCGTTGAAACCTATGGTGAAGATCGCCCTGTTCAGGATATCAGGATTAAAACCATTGAAATTATTGAGAAATAGTATAGTATTACTGGATGATGGAACCTGGCTTTCCATGTGTCCATCAGCTTATCAAACTAAAATTTGAAACACATGAAAACTGTAACTCTAATCCTCGGTTTACTGGTTGCTTTGTTGTTTTCCAGTTGTAGCACTTATCAATATGTAGGGCTTACCCCTTTGAAAACTGATGCCTCGGGCGATGCCGGGGTTTCTCTGAGAGATTCGCTCGAAATCAGCTATTCGTTTGATGGAGATGGAGGAGAAATTCAGGTGGAGATTTTTAACCGCTCCTTGCACCCTGTTTTGGTTGATAAGTCAAAATCCTCGCTAATCAGAGCAGGTGAGACGATTCCCTTTTTCGAAAATACATCGCAGATTTCATCTGTATCGCACAGTCGGCAATCCTATGTTTATGATCGCGATTATTATACTACTACTCAAGGGGAAATACGTAAAGATGCCTCCATCCTTTTTATTCCCCCAGACAGCAGGGTGCTGATGAAAGGCCCTGCCCTGGAGCGTTCTTTCTTTGATTTTCCCGATGATAAAGAAGTGGAGGCTGTAGATATTCGAACTGACAACGGCTACTATCAAACAAAATCTGTTTCGTTTTCGGAAGAGGAATTTCCCGCCACTTATAGAATTTTTCTGACGATCATCCCTTATGGGAAGGAGGAATCTCCTGTTTTTATGAATCAGGAATTCAGTGTAAAAAAGCTTACAAATACTTCGCTTTCTCCGGGTTACTTCACAAATGAAGGAGAAAACAGTTTCTTCATTTCAGAGCCCACCGGAATGGGAACTTTTTTGGGAGGTGTTGCGGCGATGGTGCTTTTAGTTGTTCTTGCTGCCGCAGGTGGGGCCTAGATTACAGGGCAGTAAATTTAACGCTGTACACCTGGAGGCCACATGAATATCTGAGAATATAAAGTCCGGTCTTCATTGGAGGTAGTATCATTCGTATCTCAGGGATATTGCTGCTTTTTAGCATTTTGGTCCATAATATCCGGCCGGAAAGAGACATTATATCCAGTTTTTTTTCATTGCATTCCCACAGATTTTGAATGGTAACAATGTGGGTATTTCCGATGGGAATGATTTTCAGTATTTGATCGGGTTTTTGTTGTGTTGATTTATGATCTGTGGTTACCGGAGTTCCTGTGATTGCAATGTCATCTATCCCGGCTCCCATTCCCCACCGGTAGTTGTCATCATAGTGGAATGCCAAACGCGAATTTGGTTTATACAGTTCCTGGGGGATATCTACTTCAAGGCTTTCCCAGGTAGGAGAGGCCTGCAAGGTGGAAATCTCAGTACAGGAATCTGCGGTGCAAAGTGAAATACTCAAATCATCGATGGCATCATAAATGCCGGTCACAAACAGGTATTTAAAAGAAAGGCGAATGTTTTCGTATAAATTCAGATCCAGAGGAGGAGTAATTGCAGTGTCCCAAACATGGATTCCTTCGCCTGCAGAATAGGAGTCGGCTGCAAGAAATATTCCTGTGTTTTGGCTAAAATCCAGATAGTAGGAAGAGAGTTGTGTGCTGTTACCCCTTTGCCAGCCTGTGGAATCATTTTTGAGGCTCCAGTCTGGAACTCCATCCTCGAAAGTCTGAAAATAAGGTAACGAAACCGATTTTTGAGGAATAACCTTTACAAGATTGGTTGGGAGACTCTCACCCGTTAAGTCCTCGTATTGAGCTGTTACATAATAAGTGTATTCCGTTCCGTAATTTACGTTGTTGTCTTCATATAGGGTGTCATTTGAGGACGAGAGATAATTATTATTTCTGTAGATGTCGTATTGTTCAGGCTGTCTTTCAGATGGCTGATGCCATGAAAGGAAAACCTTTTCATTCTCGGAAATGCCTTTGAGAAGAAAAGGAGGAAAAAGACCGGACGAATATTCTTGTCCTGACAGAATAAGGCTAAAGCCTTGTTTGCTGTTTGCCAGATCCCCTGAAATGGACACCCTGACGATGTAAGTCCCCGGAGTGGGGCTTTGCAAAACCACTTGTTCCACATTGTCGCGATGGTTTGGGGCGGATGCTGCTGCTTCCATGGGGTTTTGCGGATTAAGCAGCCAGGGGTAAAAAGTAACATTGTCCGCCAGTCGGATAACTTCCAGGTCCAGGTCATTTACCAAAACAGGCATCGTGTTATCCAAAACATAATCAGCAACCTTTCCGGCAGGATCGGTCCAGCATAATGTTACCTTCAATTCCGGACTCTCCTCTGAAATATAGATCTCTCTTGTAAAAAATGCTTCTTCCTTCAGTTCACTTTCAGTAATAAAGGCACCCCCGGAAGAATGGTTTTCATCAAGTAAGCTTACTGCCGCTGAAGCATCGATCAGTCCCCACCCAAACTGATAATCCGGACCAGGATGATCTCCGGCTTCTCTGGCCGTATGAATCAACAAGCCTTTGATTGT